>CAZNFE010000410.1:0-2978 GCA_964571945.1 uncultured Pseudomonadales bacterium | reverse complement strand
GCGTGATGTCTTGTGCGCCCTCGCCTCTTGGTGGTTCGATTTCGGCACAGCAGAGTCGAGTAGGGCCTTATGCTAGTTTTAAGAGAAAGCCAAGGACTTGATCTGTAAGAAGTTCGACTTGCCTAGCAAACGATTGATATAGATACGCACTGATGTAGGCTTTATCACCAAGTACGGTCAAGTCTGTATGGTTGGAGAGGAGATCAACACCGACTTGCAAGTCTGTGGCGTTGGCGGGAGCCAGGGCAAAGCCGAGGATCACGCCACTCATGGTGACTAAGAGATGCAGTTTGTAGCTAAAGATGGTTTGTCTCTTGGAAAGCACCTTTGTTTCCAGATGTCATCAACCAGGACATACATCCATTTGTAAAAATCGTCAAAATCGATTATCATTGGTCTGCCCTCCCGTGTGAGTAGGTGTTTCTGTTTTGCCTAACCTATTATCACACAGGAGGGCCTCCTGTCAAATCTCTGGAACTAGCATAAGACCATAATAACTAGTTCGGGCAGCGCAGTTTACCAGTAGTGCTTCTATGGAACAAAACGGGAATAGATTATCGAGAGGTTTTGCGGCTTATATTTGAGTGGAACGGAGTCTCGAATGAGCATTCATCAACCTGAATTGGTAGCTCGTGATGCTGTTGGGGGTGAACAAACCAACCTTGAGAAGTTGGTTGCCCTTCTTTCCAAAGACCTGGATTTTCATGGCGAAGACAGCGGGTATGCGTCACACAACTTTCATTCATTCCCTGCAAAATTTCCCCCACAGTTGCCACGCAAGTTTATCAAGGCATTGACCGCACCGGGTGATGTAGTGCTTGATCCTATGATGGGATCTGGAACGACTGTGCTTGAAGCATATCTATCTAGCAGGCGTGGAGTAGGGTTTGATATTGACCCTCTTGCCCTGATGCTCACCAAGGCCAAGGTTACACCTCTGGATATAAGGCTGGTTTCCCGGGCCAGCAAGAGGATTTTAGAACGAGCACAGTATACCGCCAGAGAGCGGCGGCACAAGTTAATGAGAGAATTGGAAAACCGGTGGGATTCGAAAACACGGGACTTTATTAATTACTGGTTTGCGCCTGAAACGCAAATAGATCTGTTGGCACTCATAACCGAGATAGACCAAATAGAGGATACAGAACTTAGAGCTTTCTTTAAACTTGCCTTTTCCGCCATCATTATTACGAAATCTGGTGGGGTGTCGTTGGCCTTCGATTTGGCACATACCCGACCTCATCGTGCGAAGGTTGTTATTGGCACATATGGTGATGTTATATCAGGCAGTAAACTCGCTGGCACTTCGTCGAACCGCATCAGGTTTCTAACCAAAACATTACGATCACCCTTTCGGGAGTTTGAAAAGCGGGTTGAACAAAATTTAAGCGGGCTGAGAGAATCCAACTCGGACAGAATCCAGCCATACTTGGAAGGGTTTTTCAAGCCGGAGCCAGAGCGAATTAAACCTCACATTACCTTCGGAAATGTACAGGACTTGCCCTTAGATGATAATTCCATCGACCTGATTGTGACCTCCCCTCCTTATGCATCCAACGCCATTGACTATATGCGAGCACACAAGTTCTCTCTGGCATGGATGGGGTACCCTGTGGATAATCTTGGACAAAAGAGGCGGAAATACATCGGTGGTGAAGCCATAACAGGCTTTGATTTTGAGGATTTACCTGACAAAAACAAACAAATAGTTGCTGACATTTCCAATCGGGATAACAAGAAGGGTCGTGTTTTGCACCGATATTTTTCAGAGATGACGCGAACTCTGCGCGAGATGTTCCGGGTGTTGAAGCCCGGCAAAGCGGCCATAGTTGTTGTCGGAAGTTCTGTAATGCGAGGTAGAGATACCGAAACTCATGCCTGTCTGGCTGAAATCGGTCGGCAGATCGGTTTTGAGATTCCCAGGATAGGAGTGCGGAATCTTGACCGTAATCGTCGGATGATGCCTACCGGTTCGAATCTTGACCTGGAATCACAAATCCAGAAGCGAATGCATGAAGAATATGTGATTGGCTTCTACAAATCCGAATCATGAGACAGTGAGCGATGAACATTGCCCAGTTACGCGTCAAATATCATCAGCGTGTTTGTAAAGAAATTATCAGGCTTCAGAGGGATGGAGAAGCCCTATACCCCAACTTTGCAGACAAAGGAAACAAAGCCAGTCGAGCGATAGCTCATGGCATTGTCGCTCGTCTCGGCTGCTCACCAAACGACGAGAAACTCTCCGGGCAAAGGGCAGGTGGTCTTTTCGAGACAATCACCAAAGATTTTCTTGAAGAAGCCTTCGCACTTCTCCGGCATCTGCGTCCAGGAGAATGGTATTACTCCACCCAATCGTCGATTTCTGAATTCGACCAGTATGAACATCTGGCAAATCTAGAAAAGATCGTTGGACAGAATAACCTGTTAGCATCTACACTGGGCACGGATTACATTATCACGCCTGATATTGTGATTGGCAGATGGCCCGTTTCAGATGAGGAAATCAACCGCGACAAAGTTGTGCTAACAGCAGAAGATCCCGTTGCTCAATTCACCCCTCTCCGAAAAGCAAACTTTGAGCAACCCCACTCCATCTTGCACGCCAGTATTTCATGCAAATGGACCCTTAGAAGCGACAGGGGGCAGAATGCCCGAACCGAGGCACTGAATCTCATTCGCAATCGGAAAGGGCACTTACCTCATATTGTGGCTGTCACTGCCGAACCGCTTCCAACACGTATCTCTTCTCTAGCCCTGGGCACAGGCGATTTGGATTGTGTATACCATTTTGCCTTACTCGAGTTACAGCAATCTATTGCAGAAATAGAAAATGAAGATCAGATGGATATGCTAAAAATGCTGATAGAGGGTCGGCGCTTGCGAGACATCAGCGATTTACCCTTTGATCTGGCAACATAGTCGAGTGGTAAACACGTTTGAGCGTGTTGATCTGGTCTGGTAAACAGATCGGACTT
>CAZNFE010000409.1:0-2987 GCA_964571945.1 uncultured Pseudomonadales bacterium | reverse complement strand
CTCCAGCTTTCTTTATCGTCTAATATCGCAGCACCTGAATTGTAGAATGTGTTCCGTTTCTTGCCGCTTAACCATTACCGAGTTCTTTCACGGACCTACTGCCAAAACGGCCAAAAAAACAACCGGTAGTGAATCCGATGAGCAAAACAGACCAGCGGGTTGTGCCATTCCTATTCAGGCCACCCTACAGGTTAATCAGGCAAACCCAGAACCCTCTTGGCGATAATATTGAGCTGCACTTCACTGGTCCCACCGGCGATTCTGGCCGCCTTGTTCTTCAACCATTTGCGACCCATCGAGAGTTCCCAATCGCTAAAGCTTCCACCCTCCCATCCCAGGCTTCGGGTACCCATGGCAAGCAGTCTCAACTCATCCTCCTCACAGGTCAGTTCAGTACTGCAATATTTGAGTATCGAGGTCGTTACGCTAACCGCATCGGAGTTTTCGCTCTCCTGTTTGATCCTTTGCATCGTCAGCTCGAGTGCGTGTGAATCGATTGCATTTCCTATTATTCGATCCCGCAATACCGGATCCTGAATCCGACCATCCGACTCACCCAAATACTGCTTGGCAATCTCACTCAGGCCGCCTATCGTCAGATCAAATCCAGATGCGCCAGGCTCAGTCACCGAAAACCGCTCGTACTGCAGTAGTCGTTTAGCGATCGACCAACCCCTGTTTTCTTCACCCAGGCGATTTTCGACAGGGACTCTTACATCCGTGAAAAATACCTCGCAAAATTCGGAACCTCCTGAAATCAATTCAATCTGTTTCACACTGATACCGGGCGAGTCCATGGAGAAGAGTAGAAAACTGATTCCATCATGCTTCGGTACTTTGGGATCGGTTCTTACCAGGCAGAATATCCAATCCGCCCGGTGGGCGCCGGAAGTCCAGATTTTTGAACCGTTGACGATATAGTCGTCGCCATCTTTCACTGCTTTGGTTTGCAAACCAGCCAGATCTGAACCCGCGCCTGGCTCAGAGTATCCCTGACACCATCGAATTTCTCCGCGTGCTATCCTGCGAAGAAACAGTGACTTTTGTGCATCGCTGCCAAACTCCAATATTGTTGGACCGATAAGATTAACGCCCATACCTATCAGCGGTACGGGTGCCTGAATTGCTCTCATTTCCCGATACAACGTAGTTCTTTCAACATCGCTCAAGCCTGCACCACCATACTCCGTCGGCCAGGTGGGTGCCGTAAAACCTTTTTCAGCACAACGATCGAACCATTCGAGAAAGTCACTGTCCATGTCGACTCGCTGTTTACCACCTGCGTAGCCGAATTGCTTACCACGAATGTTTCGCGGACAATTGCTCTTCAGCCAATCCCTGATTTCCAGCCTGAATTCCTCTGATGACATGACTTGCTTCCGTTATTCCCCTTTGAATACTGGTGCCCTACGTTCAACGAACGAGAGCGCCCCCTCGGTATGATCTTTGCTCATACCGCTGGCGATCATTGATTTTGCTTCCTGAGCTAACGATTCTTCAAGCGTTGCACATTCAGCGACGTTGAAATTTGCCTTCATGTTACCGTAAGCAAGCGTTGGACCTGCAGCCAGACGTTCACAATATGCCATCCCCTCGACCAGAAGCTGATCATGGGGCACCAGGCGATTCGCAATGCCAAGCGTCAGTGCTGTTTCAGAATCGACTCGCTCGCTGCTGTAATACAGTTCCAGTGCTCTGCTGTAGCCAATCAGATGCTGCAAAAAGTACGAACCACCATAGTCGCCGGACAAGCCTACCCTGGCGAATGCCGTGTGAAAACTTGCTTTGTCTGAACAGATTCGGATATCACAGGCTAAAGCCAGGGAAAGCCCTGCTCCAGCAGCGGGACCATTGACCAGTGCAACTGTAGGCTTGGCCATGGTGTGCAACAGATAGCTGATCTCCATCTGGCCGCGTTGTAATGATGCCGCCCTTTGTTTGATGGCATCCCGAGTATTTGAGGCCCGTTCATCCGAATCTGATGCTTGCTGTTTAACGTCCCCACCGGCACAGAATCCTCTCCCGGATCCGGTCAGTGCAACGCATCTTACCTGCTTGTCCGCTGCGCACTCCTGAAGGTATTCGCTGAGTAATTTTTGTAACTCATCGCTTACTGCATTCAGGCTTTCCGGCCGATTCAGGGTAATCAGCGCGACGCCGTTGTCACCTTTGTCGAATAAACAGTCTGACATTAACAGTTCCCCTTAAATTAATTCCTGCATGATCTTACCCCAGGGAATCCAGCACACCTAGGCAAATTGATAATCAACTATGATACACAATCTGTATTATGTATGATTTTCATGTCCACCCTCTTTTCGCAGTGGATGAGAATTTAAATCAACTGGAGAAAGAGGCCAATGGATTTTGCCGGTGAAAAATGTCGATGGCAGTAGCAACACCGGAGATGACCTGAGTACTGTATTGGACACGGCGTCAACTTGCATGCAGACCGCAGATTAACGCAAACAACAGGAGCAAGAGTATGAGCCGGAAGGTAGAGGCAATCCCCGAACAGACCGATCGAGTGGCACTGGCGGTCCCGAATGCAGACCGCGTGGCCGAGGATTTCAGTGCAATCTTCGCAACGGAAATAGTCGGCGATGCAAAGGATGACGTTGCCGTAGCACGCCGAGTCACCTTGCAGTGGGGACACGACCAGGTCGCACTTTTCGCGCCCCCAGGGGGGAGTGCTAAGCATATCAAGCATCACGACAAACTCTTGCGGAAGGGAGAGCTCGCGCGCTATATCCGCGCCAAACGCACCCGGCGATACACCAACAGCGCGTTTGAAATTAACTTCAAAACTGTGCGGCTTATCAAAACAATCAAGACATATTCCGCTGTAAATATGCGGACGGTAGTATGCCAGCAGCAGGATTCCGGCGTTCACCAGAAATGATGTGATCAGAGCTTTCTCTTCAATCCCCTGATTTGGAGACAAAGGCTCAGCCAGCTGCCTGGTACTAAGAGCCGAGCAGCAGTTG
>CAZNFE010000408.1:0-2989 GCA_964571945.1 uncultured Pseudomonadales bacterium | reverse complement strand
GGGTTTAGACGCGCCTTTTATTGCTGCTTAGGTTATAATTAACGGCATGATCAAGCCGTCAGAATCCCTACCCAACGATCTGAAACTGTTGCAGAAAATGTATTTGCAATTGCAGGAACAAGTTGTTCTGAAAGATGAAAGCATTGTGGTTCTCGATCAACAACTACTTGCTTTGAACAAGATGCTGGAGAGTAAAGAAGCGACCATAGAACACCTGTCGGAGCAGTTGGCACTATTACGCAGCAAACGCTTCCAGAGTCAATCCGAACAACTCAAGCATATCCAGGGTCAGCTGTTTGATGAAGCAGAACTGGAAGTGGCGATTCGTGAAGGCGAAGCAGTACTTGCCAAGATGCAAACCCCATCCTCCGGTCAGCGCAATAGTGACTCGCCTGCAAAGCAAGAAAAACCGCGTCGCAAACCCTTACCCGCTCATCTTAAACGGGTCGAGATCGTAATTGATGTCAGCCCCGAAGACAAACAGATGATGGGTGATGACTGGGAACTGGTTGGTTATGAAGAATCTGAACAACTGGCTGTTCAGCAACGACAGTACTACGTCAAACGTTACCAACGGGCCAAGTATGTCCGTAAAAAAGCAGCCACCAACAAAGAGGCCACAACCTGTGGCATTAAGGTCGCCCCTGCAGCACGTGTCATTCTGCCCCGTGCCCTTCCCGATGGCTCCTTATTGGCGGATGTACTCACCAATAAGTTCGTGGATGCCGTATCGTTTTATCGCACCGAGAAAGCACTGCTGCGGGATGGCATTGATATTGGTTATTCAACCCTGTGCCAATGGCCGATCCAACTGGTTGAACAGCTTGCACCCTTGAAACCCCTGCTGATGGCGAGCTTGCGAGCAAGTTCGCTGTGGCACCTGGATGAAACCACCTTACAGGTATTGAATGAACCCGGTCGTACCGCCCAGCAGAAGAGTTACTTGTGGGCGATACGGGCAGGTCCGCCGAATCGACCGGTGGTGCTGTTCCATTATCATCCGCGGCGTAACTATGATGCATTGAAATCCTGGTTGACCCCGGCGCTGGATGGGTTTACAGGTGTGATTGTGACCGATGAGCATAAACCGTATAACCGGTTGCGTGATGAGCACCCGTCAATACAGGGACATGGCGGATGCTGGGCACATTGCAGGCGCAAGTTCACCGACGCATCCAAGGGACGGAAAGATCAGTCAGAGGCGCACAAGATGCTGACCATGATTGCTATTTTGTATCGTCTGGATAATGGTCTGGTTCATCTTGAAGGCGATGCCAGGACAGCAGCACGTGCGGAATTTGTGGTGCCGCAGCTTGAGAAGATTAAGCAGTATCTGGATAAAATCGCGCCGAAATTCCCGCGAACCGGTCTCATGCATAAAGCAATTTATTATGCGCAAAACAATTGGGGCAAGCTGACCGCATTCCTGGATCACCCGGTGATGCCGCTGGACAATAATCCGATCGAACGTGCTATCCGACCCTTTACATTAGGGCGCAGAAACTGGTTGTTTTCAGGTAGCCCGAAAGGTGCGTCTGCCAGTGCCTTCATTTATTCATTAATCGAAACGGCCAAAGCGAATGGATGGGAACCCAGAGCCTATCTGCAGGTGCTCTTTGAAAAATACCCGGAAGCACGTAACGATGCGGAGCGTCGTGCCTTGTTGCCGATGAATTTAAAACCGACGGATTCTGTAGGGTTGGGGTAGACCTGTTGTTGGCCGGAACCTTACCTTCGAACCCATGTCGCTCATAGGCACGATACCAGCGATAGAAACTACTGCGACTCACGTTGATCTCTTTCAGCGTCCTACGGATGGATAACTCGGAATCTTCCACCAATCGGATAATAGCCAGCTTTTCTGATGCGGTTGCCATCAGTCGTCTTCCAAGGTCGCATCCTGCCCAGTCAGACTTTTTTTGAGCCAGTTATTGCGCAGGTACAGTTCCGCAACGGCTTGTTTGAGATCCTTGTTCTCCTTCCTGAAATCCACCACCTCATTGCTGCTGGCTTCTCTGACCGTATCGCCCGCCAGGCGTTTCTTACCGGCTTACAGGAACTCCTTGCTCCAGGGATAGTAAAGGTTGGAATTGATGCCTTCACGACGACATAACTCCGCGACAGAGTATTCACCCCGCAGACCGTCCAGCACGATACGGATCTTCTCTTCGGATGAGAACTTGCGTCGGGTGTTCCTGCGAATATCTTTGATTTGTTTTTCGGTGTTTGACAAGCTCATGTTAAGAATCCTCTGCTGTGATTTAATTTAACAGAAGTGTCTCTTAGTGGAACTGGCTATTTGGTGCCATGGTGGCTGACGGGGCACAACCATCCGGCAGGTAGTCCTGCACACTCGGTGGAAATATATACGGGGTGTCTCGGTCAATCGGGACAAATTGCACAGACATCTAGCTTCTCTTCAGGTTACTCTCGAGGTATTGTTAGTTTAGCGCATTACGAGGTTAAAGCCCGACAGTTTCCTAGGGTATTTAATTAGCGCATGTTTCTCATTAATATTTCTATTTTTCAGGATCATATCTAATTTTTCAAAAATTTTACAAGAAATTTCCGACCCCTCACGGTACTCACTCCATTCATACCCGCCTTTCGGTCCACATTAGGCTGACGGATTACACCAAGTCGCTCCAGATTCAATATTCAACGGCAGTCTGAGCCTCGATACACCATCACGTACCCAGCCGAGATGTGTTTAGGACACAATTCATGTCGAGAAAAAAAGAACTGACGATCTGGAATGCTCTCGTAGCTCTTTGTGTTCATAACTATAGATTTAAGCGGATAGTTCTGCACGACTTCCCTGAATGCGCCCAAATCATTAGCATTTCCTAGCTGCGCAAACCTTGCCGCTTTTATCCGCTGCTCTGCCTCACCAAGCCTCCCTTGATCCCACAGCCACGTCGACACCGCTTCTGTTCTCACAGCTATTTGTGGATACTTAGACGAGAATATCACAATTAGACCAGCCAGT
>CAZNFE010000407.1:0-3006 GCA_964571945.1 uncultured Pseudomonadales bacterium | reverse complement strand
GCTCCGGCACAGATCACCACGGCCTCCTCAAAAATAGCAGCATCCGGTGATTATGGCGGATCCTGGTTTCTGACCCAGTTAGTAGGTGCCGCAAAAGCCCGGGAACTCTATTTCACTGCCGATGTGATCTCTGGCGCCGAAGCGTATCGACTTGGCCTGGCAAATAAACTGGTCACGGCGGAGACAATCGAGCAAGAGTCACTCGCGTACGCCCGCTACCTGGCTGGCCTGCCAACCATCGCAATCGGTTATATGAAGAAAAATCTTAATACAGCTCAGCGAGGCACACTGGCTGAAGTACTCGATACCGAGTCTGAACATATGGTCCGCAGCATGATGAGCGAAGACCACAAGGCAGCCGCGATTGCGTTTGTGGAAAAGAGAACACCCGAATTCAAAGGGCATTGACACAATTTGAATGGTGTCACTGAGGGGCTGGAGTTTTCGCTTTAAAAAAGGAGGTAACAATGGCTGAAAAAACCCTGACGAGACAGTTGGTAGAAGCATTTGGTTATCCTGAAAAAATGCGGAAACTGTATGCGGATGATATTGTCTGGTCAATGTCACAATCCCTTGGTGCTATTGCAGGGCCTTATGTTGGCCGCGATGCAGTCATCGCATTCAATGAACGGGTCTGGACCTCATTTTACGTTCCCGAATGTGAAATCGAGATTCTGGATGACCTGGGAAACGACGAATCAGGCGCCGTACGGTTTAATTATCGAACGAAGCTCAGGCGCAGCGGGAAGCCGTATGAACTCGAATATATTATATTCGCACACGGTCGCGATGGGCTGTTAACGGAAGTATTCGAGTCTCTGGATACACTTGGATCGGCCAACCTTTTTGCCGAAATGCCGGTGGATAAAAACCCGTACCGTGGCTAATACGGAATGACCCCGCCCGGGCGCTTCAGTTGCCCGGTTCCCTGTGTGCCCGGGAAACAAACTCAGCATAATCTTCGCGGGTATTGAGGTTTTTCAGTGCTTCGGCTTTCGTGATATCCAGATATCTGATGTTACACTCAGCGAAGGCATCCCTGATCCTGCGTTTGCCTTGTGCCAAAGCATTCAGGAATACATCTGCCACACTCTTCCGGTACACTGCGAATAAGGGTTCCAAAAGACCTTCGGTAATTGGTATCACGGCATCAAAACCGTCGGCTTCGCGCAACATGCGTCGCACCAGAGGCATGTTGACTTCCGGCATATCACAAGCAGTCACGAAATTCAGATCATGTTCTGATGCCTGCAGCGCCGATGCGATGCCCATCAATGGTCCCTGTCCGACGATCTTGTCAGGTACAATTTTTGAGCCTAGAAAAGTGTATTTCTCAACATCGTTGGCACTGATCAAAATCTGTTTGAAGTTCGATTCCAATTGCCGGTGAACATGTTCGACCATCGGAATACCATCTATCGGCAACAAGCTTTTGTCACTTTTCATTCGCTGGCTCATGCCTCCCGCCAGAATGATAGCTGTGGCCTTTTGAGGTGTGTCGATCATTGATTCGGTCACGACGCCGCTGGCACTGACATCCTCAACAACTTGCTGTGGCACAATGGTTGGCGCATTTGCTGGCGCACAGATTTTGCCATTGAGATTATTCCGACGACACCAGATTGGTCTGTTTAGGATTCACCAGAACAGCCGGTTTGGTCCTTGTGGAATAGAAGAAATCTTCACCATCCTTGAGCTTCCTGCCTCTTGATTCGATAACTTCTTTATCTCCGAATTTTGCCTTTAACTCCTCCAGTGGTGCAACCTCGATTGCTCGGGTCGGACAAGACTCCTCACAGATAGCCCTTTGACCCTGGCCCAGACGATCTGTACAGAGGTCACATTTCCACATTTTCGGGTTGGCTCCGGTCCCGAATTGCGGAGCATCGTATGGACAGGCTTTCAGGCATCGTCCGTTGCACTCTTCAAGGCCCACACAAAGCTCAGCATCCACATCGATGATGCCTGTCTCTTCATTCTTCAGCATCGCACCATCTTTGCAGGCGTCGACACAAAGCGGCTCGAGACACTGGTAGCAGGTCGCAGTCAGGTATTTGACCTGCACATCCCGCCATTTATTTTCTTCGTTATATAAAATCTTTATACGAGTTGCCTCGCCAACGGGAATGTCATACCAGTCTTTACAAGCCACTACACAAGCCTGGCATCCGGTACAACGTGTCTGATCGAAATAAAAACCCATTTGCATGATATTATCTCCCGCCCTAGGCTTTGACTGCTTCTACTAGCACAGTATTCAGAATTGCCGCACCGCCGCCTGAATATGCATCGTTGGTTAATGTGTTGGCGCAACCACCCTGGTCGATGCCATCCTCATCCGGGTCATACCAGGTGCCCTGATAGATACACAATACCCCCGGTACGATGCGTTCGGTCACCCATCCCTTGATGGCAATCTTGCCACGATCATTGAACACGTGCAGGTCGTCATCCGTCTTTATGCCCCTGGGGTCTGCATCAATGGGGTTGATCCACACGCGATGGGGCTCAACCTCTTTTAGTTCCTCAACATTGGTCAAGGTAGAATGTACCCGGTTTCTGCCATGGGGTGAAAGCACCTGGAGCGGATATTTCTCATAACTGGGATCGAAGCGATCTTCGGGTGTACTCAGGTACTTCGGGATCGGCGGGATCATCGGATCGTTAAGATCGGCTGCTCGCTGGGAGAAAATCTCGATCTTGCCTGAAGGCGTCTTGAACGGATTGTTCTCCGGATCTTCAATCTCCTTCTTAAAAGCGATGATGGGTTCATCCAGCTCTACCCGCACCACACCATCTTTCTTGTATTGATCGTAATCCGGTACGTAGGTCGCCAGGTTCTCATTGTTTTCATGGAACAGCTTGAGCCATTCTTCTTCATCAAACTGTTTGAAGTCATTGAAGCCCATTCGTTCTGCCATTGCATAGGCGATTTCGAGGTCAGATTTGCATTCGCCCTGGGGACTGATGGCCTGGTTGCTGAACATAAAATATTACCCGGAGGGC
>CAZNFE010000406.1:0-3020 GCA_964571945.1 uncultured Pseudomonadales bacterium | reverse complement strand
GCGTTAGGCGCTGTAGTCCTGCCTGGCTATCGCCAGTGCCTGGCTATAGAATTGCTCGGCTCCCCCCGCCTGCCCCAATTGGCGATACAGGTACCCCAGATCCCGGTATGTCGAGGCAGTTAGCCAGTGCTCTTCACCAAATACTTCCTGCGCAATCATCAGCGCACTTTCCTCTGCTTCCAGCGCTGCTGACGCGTCATTCGAGTGCATAGCCTGCTGTGCGGTCTGTGTCATTTCCTGCCAGCTCTGAGCAGCTTCCTGTTGCTCAGCATTCACTTTCGACGCAGCATCAAGTTTCTCGTCAATCGGATTCGGCATAATCGACAACAGTCGAGTGATCTCGTTGTTAAGAGTCTCGATTTTTTTGACTTCACCGGATGATACGGCCAACTCTACGGCTGATCGATCCATCTCCAGAGCCAGTTCCACGAAGCCAATCTGTTCAGCCAATACAGCTATCGAGGAAATATAATCTTCGTTGTCAGCTTCAGTCTCATGGGCAGCAATAAAATACTCCAGCGCGGCTTCGATATCTCCTTTTTCAAGCGCTGCCGAGGCTGCCTCCGCTTGTTTTGCGGCCTGGGCAATCCGGTCCTCTGAAGCAGCCTGAGCCTGGTTAGCAGCCTGAGCCTGGTTAGCAGCCTGAGCCTGGTTAAAAGTGGCGATTCCGAAACTAATCAGTAACAGAACAAAACTGCGATAGAATATTCGTTTCATCGTTACCCTCTTGATTCTTTGTAGTTACTCACTAATCCGATGGTGATAAATTCGCCCTGCGCTATTTCGGACGCCGCTCCATCTGAACCAGTCAAATGCCATACTTGCAGTTGCGCTTTCTCTTCTCACTCGCCAAATAAAAAACCTTGGAAGACAATCACTTAGGCACCAATATGACTGGGGTATTTCTACGTTATTCTGCAACTCCGGTCAACGAACGTGCGACTAGCGGTCATCTTCACATGGCTGGTGTCCATTATCCATCATAACGTTTTTTTAACGGTTTGATGACCAGTTTTGCCGCGCTTGTCCATCCCGGCGCAGCTTTGTCAGGTTTTGTCAGGAGTTTTCCTGATCATGGCACGATAATTCGCTGGTCAATCCATGGAAAATCTAGTAAACAGAGCGCTGCTAACCAACCAAATCCTGTAACAGCAGTTTTTTATGAGCGAATTTGAATATGAGCAGGTTTCCGCTGTCGTTTTTTCCTGATCTTTCACCGGGTGCCTTACTGCAATTGCTCAGTAAGGTGATATTCCGGGTGAATGGCTGGCAGGTTCAAGGCCCGGCACCTGACTGCACCGGTATGGTGATAATCGCCGAGCCACATACCAGTAACTGGGACTTCATCCACCTGATCATGGCTGCATTCGCATTACGTTTGAAGATCAGCTGGCTGGGTAAAGATACTCTCTTCAAGCCGCCATTGGGATATATCATGCGTGGTTTGGGTGGTATCGCCATTGATCGCAGCAAGAACAGCAATGTGGTCGCTCAGTTAACCCGCAGATTCCATACCAACCACAAAACAGCCCTGGTAGTAGCCGCCTCCGGAACGCGCAAAAAAACCCGATTCTGGAAATCCGGATTTTACCGGATTGCAGAACATGCTGGTGTGCCTATTGTCTGTGGCTATCTTGACTATCGGACGAAAATCGCAGGTCTTGGGCTTTCATTCATACCAACAGGGGACATGGCTGGGGATATGGATCGAATACGTGAATTTTATCGTCATATAACCGGAAAGCATCCGGATCAGGTGAGTGTGCCTGCATTAGCTGAAGAATCGGACCGGGTGATATCTGATTGATTTGTACATCCCATCCGGAATATGCGGGTTTATTTATAACGTCCGGAATTATAAGATTCACTTGAAGCACCTGACAAATCTTCGATGATTAATAGTGTAGCCAGGGTTTGTCATTTGTAACCTGTAGAGATCGCCATGCAAGAAGATGAGTTCTATCCGCAAAAGAATCTGTTTGCTGCTTATGTGCTGTGGTTTTTATTGGGCATTCTGGGTGGCCACAAGTTTTATTTGAATCGACCCCTCCTGGGTCTGGCGTATTTTTTCACGGGCGGACTGATATTGATAGGCTGGATATATGATCTGTTCACGCTGCCCAGTCAGGTCGATGCATATAACGCGCGGATCGATGAATTCTTTGATCTTCATGATCAGGAACTCGAAGAACTGGAAGATGAAATTGACGAACTCAGGGGCGAGCTAAGAAAGCAGGCCAGCACTGATAAATCAGCTTGAGCTGGCATACGACTGCACGAATCGGAACGATCTACCAATGCAATGAAAAAATCGATACACATTCTGGTCACGGGGTTTGCCCCGTTTGACGGTCGAACCCTGAACAGTTCGTGGGTCGCAGCTAAGACGATTGCAAAGAGCTTTTCGGATGTTGACCTGGATATCCTGGAATTACCGGTCGTTTGGGGAGCCCCGGAGAGACTGCTCGGGATGAAGTGCAAAAAACGTACCCCCGCCATCATCGTCTCATTGGGAGAGGGAAAACCCGGCTTATTTCAGATCGAGACTGTAGCCGGAAATTTACGGATGCAGCGAAAAGATAATAATGCGGGATTACCGCCATCACCAAAAATCAAGGCCGACGGACCTGCAAATCACTTTTCCTCTGCTCCATACCAGCAATTGTTTCAGCAACTGGCAGCAAAGTATCCGGTAGGACTATCGGCCGACGCGGGTGGCTTCCTATGCGAAGAGACACTGTACACATTGGAAGAGTTGAGATTGGCATACGGTGACCTGAAAATGACGCTGTTTGTTCACCTGCCCCCCTATGGCTCGATATTAAATGACGGTGAAACGCGCTGTGATGACAAGCTGCTCTCAGCATTTGCACACGACCTGATCAACGCAACATTGGGTATCTACCCGGATTACCTTCCAGCACTAGCCGGTAACACCGCTGTCTCCTGATAATCTATGCTTCCCGGCTTCTAAATAACAAATCCCTAAACCATACTCGGCAATGGCAAATCGTCGGTCC
>CAZNFE010000405.1:0-3029 GCA_964571945.1 uncultured Pseudomonadales bacterium | reverse complement strand
GCCTGGTGTGGCGAGCGCCATTTATCGGATTCGCCCACAAGGACATGAACTTCCGCCCTGGCGACGCCCGGATCCAGAAATTGCTGTCCGCACCAGGGATATGCCGCAAGCACTGCAGCGAGGCCCTGATCCTTCCCAACCACTGCAGTTGCAAAACGTCGAGTGGCGGCTGTCATCACTGCGGAACCGCCGCGACTGTGCCCCTGGGCTCCGATTCGCGATGGGTTGATTTCCGGTAATTTGGCAAGCACACGATATGCAGCGAGCACATCATAGGCGCTGGCAGCAAAAGAAAACTGGGTCTGATTGGCGACCGTGGAAGTCACAGCCCTGGCGCCGAAACAATCCAGCACAAAGGTCGCGAAACCCGCTTCATTGAGTGTTTCCGCATGGGTGACGTGAGAGGGTGCTACGCCCAGGCTCCCTGGAATCACCATGATCAATGGTGCCGGACCACTCGTCTCTGGAGGCAGGAACAATTTACCATCCAGTGTGATTACAGGCATTTCATCAGGCGCGGTGAGTACCTGGTGATAGTTCAATGGTGATGCAGATGGAATGTCAATATTGACGCCGCGAACGCCGTTGGCAAAGACGACCTCCTGATCGCGAAAACGGCCTTCGATACTGAGTTCGTTATTGGTCATGAATAATTTCCTCGTTAGTCCCAAAGGTGTTGATATGCCTAAGGATCGCTGCGGAGACCTGTTCAGCGTGAGTCTCCATTAGCCAGTGACCGGCATCCAACTCAATCTCCTGGAATGGACCTTTCAGGTACTGTGCCTGTTGTTCAACTGCGGTTCGGCCGACTGCGGGATCCTGGTTTCCCCAGATAAACAGCACCGGGAGATTCACCACCGGGTCGACTGCTGCAATCCAATTAGCCGCCGCCCGATACCAGTTCAGCGCCGCGGTCATAGCGCCGGGTTCTCGAAACACAGCCAGATACTCTTCTTTAGCTGCATCCCCGTGCTGGGTATAGATGGTATTCTTCAGCGCCCAAAAATCATTGAATGAGAACAGCGCTTCAGGCAGATACGGCATGCGAAATAGTATCATGTATGCGCTTTTCCGCTGTTGATCCGGATCATTCTCAAGGGCTGCACCGAAACTTGCGATATGAGGAATTGAGAGTGATGTCCAGCTTTCTATTCGCTCCGGATGGGTAAGAACCAGCGCCCAGCCCACACCGGCACCCCAGTCGTGACCGACCAGGTGAAACGTATTAAATCCGGCTGCATCGGCTACAGCGAGCACGTCGTCGGTCAGTTCATTCGTTCCATAATCCGCCACGTTTCCCGGTCGAGCACCGGGACTGTAACCGCGCTGATCGAAGGCCAACACCTGGTATCCGGCACTTGCTGCCCTGACCATGAGCGGCTGCCACATGATCGAGGTTTCGGGGAATCCGTGTAACAGGATAAGGTTCCCGCGGGTACCACCCCATCCTGCTACTCTGGTCCGGAAGGTGTAGTTTCCCGCCCGGATCTGCCGTAGTGAAATACCGGCTTCAATCTGACCAGGGAAATCCGCTAACTGCGCTGTTTCACGCGTGTGCCTGTAATCGAAATCATGTGCCAGGTAGACACTGACACCCGTACCGATCAGTGACACTAAAACGATACCCAGGATAACGTATAGTACTTTCAGGATCATACAGTCACCGTTTTAATTGAATGGTGTTTTCGTGGGTGGATAATGCCATGTATTCACCCAGTTACCAAAGCCATGCGGATGTTCAGGGTCCATCTTCTTCCCGATTCAGTATAATTATGCAATGAATGCTGAGATTCCGGAATTCGACGTACTGGTCGCCGGTGGTGGTCACGCTGGTGTAACGGCCGCTATTTGTGCGGCAGAGCAGGGGGCAAGGGTCGGTATTTTAGAGGCCGCACCATTTTCCCACCGTGGCGGTAACAGCCGTCATACCAGGAACTTGCGGGCCATGCATGTCGGGCCTGACTCGGTTTTGGACGATAGCTACCGGGAAGCGGAGTATTGGGATGACCTGGTGCGCGTCACAGAGGGTGCTACCGATGAGAATCTGGCGCGCATGATGATACGTCAGTCGGCCGATAGCATTGCGTGGCTGCAAAACCATGGCGTGCATTTTCAGCGACCATTGGCAGGGACAATACAGCTGGGACGAACCAACGCGTTCTTTCTGGGTGGCGGCAAAGCGCTGCTGAATGCTCTGTACCGGGAAGCAGCTCGTCTGGGTATCGAGGTACATTACAACGCCAGGGTAACCGATCTGGATTTTGAAAATGGTTTCTTCAAGAGCGCAATCGTCAGCGACGGGCATCGAAAACGTCGTATTCATGCCAGCTCACTGGTAGCTGCTGCGGGTGGATTCGAAGCTAATCTCGAGTGGTTGAAAGAGGTCTGGGGCGAAGCGGCTGACAACTTCCTGATCAGGGGTACTCCCTATAATAAAGGTAACTTGTTGCAGCTTCTACTTGCTTGCGGGGCTCGTCAGGTGAGTGACCCCGGGCAGTGTCATGCAGTAGCGATCGATTGCCGGGCGCCGAAATTCGATGGTGGAATCGTGACACGGGTTGACTGTATATCCCTTGGCATTGTAGTCAATTCTCACGCTGTACGATTCTACGATGAAGGAGAGGACTTTTGGCCCAAGCGCTATGCGAATTGGGGTCGACTGGTGGCAGCTCAACCCGACCAGATAGCGCATGTCATCATTGATGATAAATCCCGCGGGCAGTTTTTGCCACCGGCGTATCCGGCTGAAATGGCGGACACGATAACTGCATTGGCTCGAAAAATTGAGCTCAAACCCGAAACCCTGGAGCACACAATCGATGAGTATAACCACGCGGTTAGTTCGGGTCGATTCAATCATGCTGAATTAGACAACTGTCGGACTGAGGGGTTGGAAATCAATAAAACCCACTGGGCAAGAACCATCGATACTCCTCCCTTCAAGGCCTATACGTTAAGGCCCGGGATCACATTCACATACCTTGGTGTAGGGGTAGACGAGCATGCGCAGATGCAGATGTCGGATGGTT
>CAZNFE010000404.1:0-3038 GCA_964571945.1 uncultured Pseudomonadales bacterium | reverse complement strand
TAGCCATGACGATGCAAAAAACCCCACTGCTCCTGTCAAGAATTCTGGGTCGGGGTGCCAAATTGTCTCCCGAGGTTGAGATTGTCACCCTGACAGAAGATGGCACCCACCGGCAGACCTATGCTGACACCTGGCGACGCGCCAACCAGATTGCAGGTGCACTCTCGGAAATGGGCATTGAAGTGGGTGACCGGGTAGCCAGTTTCATGTGGAATAACTGGCGGCATCTGGAACTTTATATGGGGGTGCCCTCCATGGGCGCGGTTCTCCATACACTGAATATCAGGCTCTCTCCTACCGATCTCGAATACATCATCAATCATGCAGAAGATAAAGTCATCATCATCGACTCGGATCTGTTGCCTCTATTAGAGCCACTGGCGGGTAAGATCCCAACCGTTGAACACATCATCGTGTGTTCACATGACGATGGGATGCGCACCGACTCCTTTGAGACTGTCGATTACGATGAACGGATTGCAGATCAGCCTGCTGTGTATGCCTGGCCCGAAATCGATGAAAATTCGCCCATGGGGCTCTGCTACACCAGCGGTACCACCGGCAAACCTAAAGGCGTGATGTACACGCACCGGTCCACGTATCTACACACATTGACGCAGTCCCTGACGGATTCCATGAACCTGTCTGCAATGGATTGTATCTGTGGCATCGTGCCGATGTTTCACGCCATGGGTTGGGGAATGCCATTCAGTGCTGCCATGTTGGGGTCAAAGCAGGTGCTGCCTGCCAAATACATGGACCCCGCCAAATTGCTGCAGGTCATGGCGGATGAGGAAGTGACCGTCTCAACAGGCGTGCCAACCATCTGGCAGGGAGTCATGGGACTGATCAAGGCGAATCCGGATCAGTATGATCTTTCGAAACTTAGCCGTCTGACGTGCGGTGGTTCAGCACCACCTCCGTCCATGCTCCGCTGGTATTGGGATGAACTTGGTATTGAAATGGTGCAGGGCTGGGGGATGACCGAAACCAATCCGCTGGGCACCTTGTCACGCAAGCTTTCCAGGCGATCTGATCTGAACCTGAGCAACGATGAACAATTCGAAAATATCGCCAAGGCTGGAATTCTCATGCCCGGCCTGGAGATGGAAATTGTCGATGAAGAGTTCAATCCCCTGCCGCACGATGGTGAAGCGGTTGGTGAATTGCTGATACGGGGCCCCTGGATCTGCTCAAGATACTACCGCGTTGATGAGCCGGATAAATTTCACGATGGTTGGCTGATAACCGGCGATGTCGCCAAAATAGACAGTAAGGAATATTTAATCATCACCGACCGGTCCAAGGATCTGATCAAAACAGGAGGTGAATGGATTTCTTCCGTGGACCTGGAAAATCATATTGTTGGCATGGATGGCGTGACCCAGGCTGCGGTGGTAGCTCAAAATCACCCCAAATGGGACGAACGACCGGTGGCGCTGGTAATACTGGTAGAGGGTTCCAATCTTACCGGTGAGGTGATTTTGGATCACTGCGCCGAAATATTTGCCAAGTGGCAATTACCGGACGACATCATCTTTGTGAACGAAATCCCGCTGACATCTACCGGCAAGATTGACAAGAAGACCATCAGAGCCAATCTTTCAGCAGAGGGGTATCTGTTACCGGATTTACGTTAACTCAAAATGAGATCGCAGGCTTTCTCGGCAATCATAATTGTAGGTGCATTGGTGTTGCCACCGACTACTGTCGGCATGACCGATGCATCCACCACTCGTAATTTTTCCAGACCATGAACCCGTAGCTGATCATCCACGACAGCCATGGGGTCACTGCCCATCTTGCAGGTGCCCACCGGGTGATACAGGGTTTCCGCATTTTGGCGGATAAATTCGCGAATCTCAGCGTCACTCTCCCTGCCCTTGCTGGCTTCGAACTCTTCGCCCAGATAGGGAGCCAGGGCACTGCTTTGGTATATCTTTCGAACGATCCTGACCCCTTCAACCAGTGCATCAAGATCAGTTTCGACAGACAAATAGTTCCCCCTGATCAGCGGATCATCGAACGGATCCGCTGATCGCAGTGTTACTTCCCCGCGACTCTGGGGATGCAGGTGACAGACATGAATGCACATGCCTGAACCCGGACCCCGTTGCCGTCCGTGATCAATCATGAACACAGGAATGAAGTGCAGCTGTAAATCCGGGGTTTCAAGATCGTCACGGCTTTTAACAAATCCACCGGCTTCCAACGGGCTTTCCGTTCCCGGTCCGGATTTAAACAGCAGGTATCTGACCAGTGCTGGCAATGCCTTGTGTAATTTCGTCACCTTGTCCAGTGTCATATCAGGCTGGGTGCAGTGATGCTGCACAACCACATCCAGATGATCCTGCAGGTTCTGTCCCACACCCGGCAGTTCATGTTTCACATCGATGGCAAATTCCTGCAGCAAAGCCGGATCACCTATACCCGACAGTTGCAGGATTTGCGGCGATTGCACTGCTCCGGCACACAGGATGACTTCTTTCGCCGCTTCCGCTTCAATCGTCTTACCTTTGCTGCGGTATCTGACCCCATTGACCAGCTTGCCATCGAGTTCCACAGAAACAATTCGCGCCTGGGTGATAACGGTCAGATTTTTACGATCCAGTATGGGCGTGAGAAACGCCCTGGCTGCACTACAGCGTTGACCTCCTATCTTTGTAACCTGGTACGGACCGATACCCTCTTGTTCAGCACCATTAAAATCCGGATTGTACTTATATCCGGCTTCCACTCCGGCATCGATGAACAGCTGATGCAATTCAACTGGCGAGTTGCTGTCCTTTACATTAAGCGGACCGCCGATGCCATGATATTCATCTTCGCCACGCTCCTGATGCATGGATTTTTTAAAATAGGGTAATACTTCTTCGTAGCTCCAGCCCATGTTTCCGAGCTGTCGCCACTGATCATAATCTCTGGCATGCCCCCGGTTATAGATCATGCCATTGATCGAGCTTGATCCACCCAGCACTTTCCCTCTCGGCCAATAGAGCTCGCGATTGTGCAGATTCGGTTCGGGTGCCGTATTGAAT
>CAZNFE010000403.1:0-3041 GCA_964571945.1 uncultured Pseudomonadales bacterium | reverse complement strand
GGTCGCGACAACCACTCATCCGGGATCGGTCAATCGAACGTAGCAATCCGAGAACGTGACGCCATGGCAGTGCACGGGGTGGCAGTTCGCCTCGATAAGTGCGGGGTGAGTCGATCATATCGAGGCGATGGAAAAGCACTTTTGTGAATGTCCGGTAAACCCACCCTCACTTTCCTGGACACCCCAATGTCCTGATAATGGCGATCATCTGACGCAGATCGGATGAATCGATATGCTGATAATCATCGAAAGAGTCCAGGCGGTATTTCGCCAGGATATGATTGAGTTGCACTATTCGGTTTAGAAACCGGTGACGATGTTTTGATCGCAATCCGCTGAGAGTGAGTCCCGCATATGCACCAGCGGCCATGTGCGCTTTTTCCCATATCTCCAACTGCTTGTCTGAGAGTATCTCATTCGCTTCTAATGTCCGTTCCTGCCAGTCACGGTAAACATTTTCATCTGCCACACCTTACCCCTTGAATAACATGTTATCATGCCGCCTCTGCGCTTGCTTGTTGGCTGGGTAGCCAATTATAAGGCAGTAACGATTTGAGTTCGGATTCAGATGTTATTGGCAATCGCGTTAATACATCCGTAAGGTATGCCAACGGCTCTACCTGATTCAATTTGCATGTTTCAAGAATGCTATAAAGTATTGAAGCCGTTTCGCCTCCTTTATCAGACCCAACAAAAAGATAATTTTTGCGCCCTAGTGCAATAGGTTTCATCGATCGCTCAGCTGCGTTGTTGTCAATTTCCAGAAACCCATGGCTAATATAGGTTTGCAAACCTGACCACTGATTCAACGTATATTGAATCGCCTCATACAGTTGAGATTTACGGGCAACCCGGTGCACCGTTTTATCCAACCACTGTTTAAATTCAGCCATAATCGGTGCAGCCCTCAACTGGCGGACTGACTGCCTCTCCTCATCGCTACCCGCTCTGATCTCACGCTCGATAGCATAAAGTTGCTTGATCATCAGGAGTGCTTGATATGCCAGTCCGGCACTTTCTGGCGCCAGGCCCAGGGTGGCTTCTTTAAACTTTCGGCGCGCATGCGCCATGCAGGCTACTTCAAAAATTACCGCTTCATCACCCTGACCCTGTTTTCTGTAGAATTTCTTATAACCGGGATAAGCATCGGCCTGTAAATAGCCTTCAAAATCCTCAAGGACATCACGGGGTCCCTCTGAACTTCGAGTAGGTGTGTAGTGATAATAGGCCGATGTCGGGCCATTGCGACTACCCCCAAGATAAACCCACAACCTGGATTGATTCGTCCGGCCCTTTTCACTACCAGGACCATTATTCCTGGGTAAAATAGTATCGTCTGTAAAAATATGCTGTGACTGCACTATTTGCAGTCGTAATAGCTCAACCAGTGGTTTTAATTGCCCCGCCACCTGCTTGCAGCTATCAGACAAGGTGGAAACCGGTAATTTAATGCCGGATCGACTCATGATTCGATGCTGGCGGTGCAACGGCTGATGATCAACGTACTTACTGACCACGATCTGTGCCTGCAGACTTGCTGCAAAGAGGCCCTTGGGGTTGGATGTCAACGGTACTGGCTTTTGATAAACCGCATCCTCACAGTCCCGGCAGGCATATTTGGGACGGATAATCACATTTACCCAATATTGAGCCGGGATATACGCCAGCTTCTCCGAGCGATCTTCACCAATCCGGTGCAGCATCCCCTGGCAACAAGGGCAACCCAATTCATCATCGCTGAGATCCAGGTGTACTTCTACTCGCCGTAGATGTGATGGCAGAGGCTTTCGTCGTGGCTTGCGTTTAGGTGGATTTCGATCAACAGTCGAGTCGTGCCCAGATGCGTCAGTGTCATCCTCTTTTACCGCATCAGGCAGAAGATCGAACTCATCGGCGAACAATTCAGCAAAGAGCTGGATTTGCTTATCGTTGAGTTTCTCCGATGATGCGCCGAACCGCGCATGGCGCATTCGGATCAGTGTATCTTTCAATGATTCGTTTTCGGTCAGGAGTTTTATGATGATTTTGTGAAGAGTTGGTGTGTCTTCAGGGAGCTGCTGGGTATCAATGATCATGCCGTTCATTATACTCTATAGCATGCTCTAACGACAGATAAATGTTACATATAACGAAATAAATAGGGTGCAAGGTAGCGAGTGATTGATCGCGTTATTTATGCTGTGTATTGTTAGTATATCTGTTCCAGTTGCACAGCAGGAAGGCGATGAAGCTTGCTGATATCAACTCCATCCAACAATAACCTGAGTTCATCGCGGGTAATGATTAATACATTCTGATCGAGTTTTGGAAATCGATATTTACCGGCCTCAAGCCTTTTGTACCATAAACAAAAGCCATTGTACTGCCAGTAGAGAATTTTTATTCGATCCCGCTTTTTATTGTGGAAAACGAAGAGATGTCCAGAGAGCGGATCTAAGTTCAAAACTGTTTGTGTAATTGCGGCGAGTGAATCAAATGATTTTCTGAAGTCCACAGGTTGGATCGCCAGGTGAACCTGTGCAGCGAGATCAACACCAATCATGGCAGCTGCCTCACGACCTGCAGTACATGAAAAAGAGTATCATGATCGACAGGTGAATTGATTCTAATGAGAATACCTTGCTGGAATTGGATCTCTATTGCAGCAGTTGCAGGTGATGGCTGGAAGAGGTGTTGTTGAGCTCGCGTTTCCTGTGCCAGTCCCAGAGAAAGAAAATCTCGAGATTTAGCCTTTTTGGTGTCTGAAGGCTGTAACTTCTTATGCCAACAATCGAAGGTGCTCTTGGCAAGATCATTTGCTCTGCAGTAGGCGGTTTTTGTAAGATCACTGTGTTGCCAGCTACTGATGTGCTGCTGCCAAAATGCAATCCCTTTACTGGGTCTTAGATTGTTTCTTGCTTGTGCCATTTCGATACTCCTCTATTGCAAAAGAGGAGAGACTAACCGGTTACAGAGATTCTGCGTAGGTGGGTTTGCCGGACATTCACAACTCTTTGCCTTCCCTGTCCGCCTTTCTGAATTCAATTCTTCTCTGGTTGGAT
>CAZNFE010000402.1:0-3042 GCA_964571945.1 uncultured Pseudomonadales bacterium | reverse complement strand
ACCGATTTCGGGTTCTCAGAAAGCGACTGCAACAACTCCAGCATAGGTCGCCAGTGATTCATACCTGACAAGACTTCAATGAACGATACCGGAGCGCTCATGAATTAAATCTGCCCTTCCAGCCGCGTTTCTCAACCTTGCGAACGTTGTCGATTGCTTTCAATTCCAGCAGGAACGGGAACAGGCGCAGCAGCTCACGGTCTTCCGGATCACCCATATACGGATCGATACGAACCACATTGCCATAATGGCGGGAGATATTTTCAGGTTTGTCCTCCACCACCAATACATGATCGAGACTCCACCCCCGATTTTTCACTTTCTTCAGATCCTTGATCCAGCTGAATTCACCGTCATACCCTTCACGTTTAGGGGTGCAGCGATCGCGACACCAGATAAATTGAAGCGAGAGATTATCCGGGCAGATCTCTTCTAAAATGAGCTCAGCATAGTTCTGTGTTGCGGTCGTCCAGATCGCCACATCGAAATGGTCGCGGCAATATTCCAGAAATTCGCGCACATGGGGACGTTCATAAACATAAAATGGCCCGACCCTTAAATCGGCAGGCCGATCCAGTGGCTGCTCTGTCCCGTGGATCAGTGTCTCATCCAGATCAAGAATCAAGAGTTTATTAAACATGCAGTTGTCTCCGATGCACACTATCATTCATTTCGTCCTGTTCAGCCACCGGCCACAGCGTTTCCAGAGCCCCTTTAGCTCGCTGTTTCCGGGCTAGTGTGCCAAGACCCTCCACTTTGCTGAAATTCCTTGAATCGATTTTCAATCGTCTGACGTACTTCCATGAGTTCCTGTTCAATGCCGGTCATCCACTGGAAAATGGTATGGGCCAAAGCTTCGCGCCTGAGTTCAAACAGATGGTTATCCGCATCCTCGCGCAGGATCAAACAACCGATTGAGAAGAATAGAAAGCGCCTCGTCATCAGATTTGCCATCACTATAACAACCACACCAGAAGCCATAGCATCAATGCGACCCCCAGCTTAAGTGCACAGGCAAGCAGTAATGCAGCATACAGATTCATTCTTCTTCCACGACAAAGCCACCATACGTCGAAAGGTAACGTGGCCAGATAAACCAATAAGAGTCCAGTGAGTTGATGAATGCCAGAGGGCAACAAATCAAATGACAGCAGCATGAGGGGCAACAAAGCAGAACCACCAAATCCGGCAATCGCCAGCATGGATTCATGTTTACCCCATGAGAGGTTTTGAAAGAATGAACGCATAATCAATTGAGCAGACAACAGGCTAAACAAAGCCAGCAGCATCAGTCCGCACCAATACAAAATCATCTCAATCATATTATCCAACAACCGCTGCTGGTTTCCCTTATCGCTCAGGGTCCGATACCAGTCCTGTGCCACCAGTAAATGGCCGGGTCGATTCTGGTCGAGACGGACCAGCAGATAGCTGTTCGGCCAGCGGGTAAGAAAACGGTCCGTTCGCCATATCTGTCCATCAACCCCTTCAATAAGCAGTTTATGGGGTACACTGCCCGCCTGCGAAGGCACGCGATAATGCAACTTGTCACCGCGGCTCTCCACCTTTGGCGCGCGCCACATGTTCTCTGGCGGACCCACGCGAATATCTCCCAGCTGCCGGCAACCATCTTCTGAACAATGCTCAACATTAGCCTGGCGGAGTAATAGCGGTTGCTCACCAAAACTACCGTAACGATGCCTGTACTCATCCGGCAACTGCCCATCCTTCTCCATCTCCTGAATCGCTTGAAAATATGACAAACATGCTTCGGAGTTCTCGCCCTGGTTGTCGTCAACCGACATATAATCAACACAGTCATGCACGGATGAATAAGAGGGGAAAATAAATGTGATTGAACCATAATAATGCGGCCAGGCGTAGGCAGGAGATCCAAAGAAAATCAGGACAGTCATCAACACTGGCAATTGCAGCAAAAGATATTTACCTATCGCGGTCAAAAGGGTTACCTCCACAATAATCGGTGCCTGTAAGATGCGAAATTACCGATTTTATCAGGCAACTCGAAATCTGCTACTCATTCGAGGATACCTTCCTCATCACTTGCAGCCCGTCTTTCATATCATCTATCAGGGTAAGTCCGCCAGACCGGGCAAAAAGGAGCACCGTAAACTGTTGCCGGCAGGAGAACGCACGCCATGGTCGCCATGACTGCGCCTGACAACAGTATCAAAGCGACTGCGTGGGATCACTTTTAGAAGTTGGTGAAAACCGTGTTAGGCTATCCCCACAGGAGTATGGATGAAACAGGAGATCAAACTCAAGGTCATCAAGGGAATATTCGGCTGGTTTAGTCTGATCATGGCTGGCGGGACTATCTTATATTCAGCCAACGTTTTACTTCTTCCGACTACAGGTTTGGGAGATCATGACGCCACAGACGTCAGCATCAGCAATGTAACCATGGCGGCCTTTCTCTTAATATTCATCTATCTGGGGCGCGCTATCGTCCGGCTGGAATCCCGCGTTGTTTTTGGTGAAAGCATCACTATCCATCGCATCATGGATTCTCCGCGAAAGGTCAGCTATTCACAACTCAAACCGGTACGGATTGATGCAAAAAGATGCCGTATATATCTGCAGTTTGAACCACCCCTTAAGTCCTCTGCATCCCTCACGCTCAAGGCTGACACGCACGAGCAAACCCTACTGCGGGAGCTACTCTCATCTCACGGCTTCACAGCAGCCAGCAAAGAAAAGGATGATGTATCTGTAATATATCTGGAAAAGATTCCTGCACTCTGATCAGATCAAGGCCATCGCAAGATCATTTCTATCTGAAGTGGAATTCATAGTTTTAGGGAGAAATTCGGGAGCATTCTGACGCAAAAGATATATCGCCCCGGACAGGATAACGTATGAATGAATGCAATCGAATTGCGGTGTATGGAACGCTTAAATCAATGGATACTGCTTCATCCATGATGAGTCATGCAGAGCATGTCGGCACAGGGCTAACCTGCCAGCTGTTCCAGATGAAAAAAACCGCTGGATACCCGAGGATAAGACCACATCAATATG
>CAZNFE010000401.1:0-3043 GCA_964571945.1 uncultured Pseudomonadales bacterium | reverse complement strand
CATCTGACAGAGATCCTCCGGCGGTCTTTTCAAATTCCCTGGTAAACTGATCCTCTACTCCTAACCATTCCTCCATATCCATGTGTGCCAGACTGCCACTGACTAACACTCCGGGCAACTCAGGTAACGAAGCTTCATCCGCGCCAAAGACAAAAGAGCCTCGTTCAATCTCCGAATTCCTGATCACCATTGCTGCATTAAAATCATCGCCATATGCAACTCTAACTTTCATGCCATCATCACTAAAAATACTCTTGTACTTTACAGCAACTTGATTGTCAGACTGTTTGCCCATCCTCTCAGGAAGCCGAATGTTGACTCCCAACAAATCTGTATCGGCAATCAAGTAGCTGTCTGGCGCCCCTTTTCCGAAGGGAGTTGTTAACGTTGCTGTATAGTCAAAATTGCCGTCGGCAAACACTAATATTGTTAACTCGGACCAATCCTTAAGCTCCTTAACACTGGTTTTTCCGCCAAAACTGACTAACACACGCCCACTATTTCGATCCGCTTCATCGCTAAACGAAGTGACAATATTTCCCTGGACTGGATATCCAAGCATGCTGGCCGAAAATTGTTCCGTGTGCAGACCGGAACTAACAGAATATTTTAGATTTGTTGATATTTTGTGTATATTCAGATCATACGCCGGGATGTTCAGACTGACATCGTTCATGCGTGTATCAATCTCACCATCAAAGTTATACCTTGGTTTACCGCTTTTATCGAGTGAATAATTGATAGGGATTTTCAGATCAAGATCGGTGGTGATATCTCCCTGGACTGCCCAATCCGATGAAAGATGGTTCAGCATATCTGCGACTGGTGTCGTGTTGATGAATTTGATCCCATCTGCGGCCGATCCGCTGAGTTTACCGTTCACATACACATATGATGTTTTCCCAATCGCATCAAATGGCACGGATAGGTCAGCACTAAGCTGGCTGCCATAAATAGTTGCACGAGCCTGACTTGATGAAACGCCCCAATTACCCACATTTACCAGAGCATTAATATTCTGCAATCGAGGCCAATCCGGGTGATAATCCAGGATGGTATCTTCGACATCAAAAAAGAGTTCATACGCCTTCTCAATCGGTTTGGCATCCCTGGATAAAGAACCGTGAAACAACAATCCACCATTCTTCAGGTGCCCGGAATCCAATCCTCTATCAAGCCAGGCTCTTACTTCCTCAGAAAGATTGTCAGGTAAATACAGGGACTTTCTGGAAATGTCTCCATCCTGTATGCCAAGCAACAGACCCCAGGTTTGCATTCTCCGATCATGAGCCAGATTTAGTTGAAACTTGCCACTTACCACCATGTCGTCTTTCTTAATTTTGAGCAGATCGCTGCCCATGCTGAGAATGCCCTGGTGATAATCAATATTCAAACGTCCACTGGCTGAGTCGAAGTCCCATGTTTTGTCAGATATGGATTCAAATCCGATATCGAATTCGCTGTTGTGAATGTCGATCCAGGCTTGCTGTGGGTTGATACTAAATACCGAATCCAGATTCGAAATTGCAGGTGCGCCTCGGTATGCCTGTATCTCGCCCGACTTAAGCTGACTGATTAATCTGAAATCCGGATTTTTGCTACCGGGTCGAAAATAGAGATAAGTATCCGTAAGCTCCCCTTTTGGTTGCATCGCCTGCAGCATAGTCATCGACCTTTCAGGTAACAAATCTTCACCGACCTCTGTTACCATGTCAGCGAGTTGCTCCAGATCAAGTGAGCTACATCGCACCAGAAGATTATTATTGTTCACGGTTCTATATGCTACTGCGGCAACATCTACCGGATTCCAGGTCCTGCCCTCAAAGTTAACCTTCAAGCCTTGTGCGGATGCAATCCATGCATTGATGCCGGTCCCGGCCAACCTGACAATACCGGTTAGATCACTTAATCCTGATGTTCCGGCTAGCCGGGACTTAGTGGTTAAAGCAGTCGCATCAAAATCGGTAATGATATCGAAACTGCCACGATTGAAATCTAACCAGAAGTCACCTGCCAGGGTAACCTTGTCCAGGCTGATCTTCTTGTTCTGCAATACAGGTAGAAATTCATGAATTGATGTTGGTGTGATGTGTAACCAGGCCCGCGCATAAAAATCATCAAATTCTCTGGGGTCGCCGGAATACTCCCCAATTAACTCCATACTTCCCTGTGTTAAGACACTATCTGCTCCATCATGATGATTATAGTCCAGCCGTAATGACAGGGTCTTCACTGTTCTATCCGTTATCACCTGCAAAGGATAATCGGTTTTCTGAAACAGGGAATAATGTCCCAATTCAGTTATTACTTCTGCTTCAACTCCGGAAACTTTCAGATGTTGTGTGTGCAGCAGCAAATTAACCAGCGTCGTTGGATCACCTCTATGATCTCTCAATCGCAATCCTGCTACTTTCAATCTGCCATCATCCTGAACGCTGATCTCACTTTTGAGATCGGACATTTCCATGTGCTGGATAACCAGGTCCCCTGCTACAATACTGGCCAGGGAATCAATCTCAATGCTGAGATTTCCAAGGTGTGTAGCCGGACTGGACCCACCTTCTGAAATGGTGACATCCGAAATATAGATACCGGGATTGATGCCTTGCCAATCACCTTTGAGATTACCGATGTTGACATCTGCCTGAAGATAAGAGCTGATTTCGGCTGTAATTTCTTGCCTGTAGTCGCCTAAATTCGTAACAACCATGCGGCCTAAACTGACATACAGCGCCATGATTACCAGCAACACAAACCCTGTCCATCCCACCAGACCTCGAATTACCTTTAGCAGGTAACGAAAATTCATATCAACCAGGGAGAATTAGCTAACAGGATGGCATCGCGCATCTCAATCGCACCAACCTTGTCCAGAACAAGGCGCGAAAATATCCGGATGTCTGACATACGCATTCCTGTGAGCAGGGTGCACAGGTATTGCCAACCCTGCTCTTGAGTACTCCAGCGAGTGCCAGTGCGCGTATTCAGCAGGCTCCTAGATGAGTACAACATCAAATTGCTCTTGTGAATAGGTTACTTCAAC
>CAZNFE010000400.1:0-3065 GCA_964571945.1 uncultured Pseudomonadales bacterium | reverse complement strand
CCGTAGTATGCTCTACGTAACTGTTCGACGGAACCCCGTCGCGGCACGATCGCTGAAGACGCCGGCCAGAAGAATGCATCCATCACACCAAACATCAACGCGATGAAATACACCATCGGCATCTGGATCGCACCGCTGAAGACCAACGCGGCAAGCGAGATCATCAGCCCCAGACGCAGTACTGTAGACCAGATCATTACCGTTCTCGCAGAGTAGCGATCCGTGAATGCCCCGCCGAATACCATGAACACGACTCGTGGAATACTCTCTAAGGCGAACACGGTTCCCATCGCCAGTGGATCACCAGTCAGCTTCAAAACCAGCCACGGGAAGGCGATCAGGGTAAGCTGGGCCCCAACAAAAGAAATCAGTGAACCAATCCACAGCAGGCGAAAGTTACGCACACGGAGAGGTTGCAAGACCGTAAAGCCATAGAGATATTTTTGCAGGGAGTTATCCCTCACTGATTCATCAGCCATAACGGCTACTCGGAGAAAGACACAATTTCAAAGTCTAACAGAAATCGATGCACATGGATTGGAAGGGCCGTAGTGTGTTAAATATTCACATTCATCTCTTACTTCCATATCCGGGACATCTCGTTTATGCTCGTCCGTCTCTCACACTGCTATCACTTATCAACCGGAGTAGAAAGAATGCTAAAACTTCATGGTGCACCTCTGAGCAACTACTACAATATGGCAAAGACCGCCCTGCTGGAAAAGGGCATTGATTTTGAAGAAGTACTCACGCCTCCCTCTCAGGATGCCAGCTATCTGTCCAAGAGCAGCATGGGTAAAATACCCTGTCTGGAAACGGATCAGGGTTATCTGGCTGAAACCAATGCTATTCTGGATTATCTCGAGGAAATCGATACCAGCACTCCCTTGCTGCCCGCCGATCCTTACGAGCGTGCCAAGGTTCGCGAATTGACCCAATCTCTGGAACTCTATGTGGAACTTGTAGGGCGGCAAGGCTACAACGCACTGCGTGGCAACGAGGTTCCGGAGCCAGCAATTGAAGCCATCAAAACCGGACTGCCCAAAGGAGTTGCAGCCATCCGGCGGCTGGCGAAATTCTCTCCCTGGATTGCCGGAAACCAGTTTACCTACGCCGATATAGTCGGATACTTCACTTTTATACTGGCTAAACTGTCCGCCAGGGCGAATGCTGAACTGGATCTGTTTGACCAGTTCCCCGGTGCCCGCGAATGGTACGAGAAGGTGGGTGAACGAGATTCAGTCAAAAAAGCCAAGGCGGATCAAGCCGCTGCAATGAAGTAAACCTGCAATTGGACGGGGAGGAGTTGCAAGATTTCCTCCCCGTCGCTTTTTAAATCACACTTCCCAAACCGGTGCAGATGCCTTCATAAATCGCGTCAGCTTGCGCATTTCAGCCACCAGTTCACCACTGGATTTATCATATAAAAAACTGTCTATATAAATGAATTCCGTCTTGGGACTGGCACCCACACAAACCACCTCTCCGGTGCTTCGATAGGGCGTGTTCAACCGGATCGGTCCATGGCGAAGAATAATCTCAGTGGCACCGAAAAAACCCACCGCGCTGGCGATTTGAGCTCTCGGAAAATTGGCTTGTAAAATCTGGTACATCTCTGACGGGCGCGTAACCAGACCCTCATATTCACCAGTGTCTCCGGCTTCCGTTACGACGATATCAGCCTTCTCTGCAGTTACCTGCCCAACTTCCACTGCAGCCAGAATGCGCAACTGATCTCTCGGAGCCGATTCAAGCGGAATGGTCCTGACATAGGGCTGCACATCCGGATTCCCTACGGCCAGCGTGCCCTTGGCAACCATCTTCCCGTCGGGCGTTTCAATCAGTGCATCAACCTGCTCGTCTTGCATACCTTCTGGTTTACTGATTACCGCCCGGACATCTTCCTTGTTGGTCGTGGCGAAGGTGTAGTACATGCTGATGGAGCCTTCCTGGAACCATCGCATGCCAAATTCAGACTTGATCAGCGGAACGAAGTGATCGAGATGCACGGTGCCGGGTATGGTACCGCCTCTCATTCCTACCTTGTGTGCAACCTCGTCATTATGAATGGAATCCGGCAGATCCGACCACTTATTAACCGGTTGCTGCCATTCACCCACCAATTTCCCTGCCGTTTCTGTACGTATAGTAGCCATCAGTGTGCTCCTTTGTGTGAACTCTGGAAAATCATAACACGAGACGCTGACCAGTGGTAAATCGGGGGTGAATCTGAAGAGCAGAACTTTCATTCTGCCCCCCAGATCGAAAGGCTGTTATTTTGCTATGTGGGACAGATCCGCTCTGTTACGCCGAATCGCATACTCAATTTTTGCGCCAACAGCCTCACCCGCTGCCAGTATTTTCTCTCCCTTACGCTTGCCGAACGCCTCATTTAGTCGTTCAGAAAAAGGTTTTACAGGAGTATCCAGGTCAACCCAGTTCATGGGAATTCGTACGCCGTAGGTACCGGCCGCTGAACCGATGCCACCGATATAAGTATTCCAGTAGGCATCTTTAGCCGTCTTGTCAGTTGCCTCTGCCAGTTGCTTGACATAGGTCTCATAGGCCTCGGTCTTTGCAGGGTCGATGGTGATACCCAGTGTCAGGGTAATCTCTGCCGGATTATCCATGGGAGGGCTGGGTCTGCTGAGATCAGGACGTGGATGTACCAGGAAAGTCTCTGTTCGGACTACCGAATTCGAATAGAGCCCGAATAACCGCATCACCTCTGCCTCATCATACACTTCCTGCAGGATGGGTCTCTGTTCGGCCAATTCGCCAAATGAATTAAACGGCGAGGCAAAGGTATAGATGTTATCCTGACCGACTCCGGGGGAACTGGCATACCAGCTGGGCGGATTACCCAGTTGGTCGGCAGCCTGTTTGAATTTCAGAATAAATTCCTCAAACTGCCCCTGGGAACCCGGTTTTATTTCCACCGCAAAGATGCTGAAACCGGTTGGAGGTGCTTCTGCCGCGCTTGCAACGAGCGGTACTGCTACACCAAGCGCACAGATAAAGCTTAAAACACAGTTTTTGAACCACGACATATTATTGCTCCTATT
>CAZNFE010000399.1:0-3075 GCA_964571945.1 uncultured Pseudomonadales bacterium | reverse complement strand
GTTCGTCAAGACTCAGTATTTTTTCAGAATGCAGGTATAGATTGATGAGCGCAAACAAGGTTACACAGTAAAAATCAGCGGTGCCTGATGGCGTGTGAGAAATGCATACGATAATCGATATCGACCAATTGGAGACGCATCTGGATGACCCGGACTGGCAGGTAATTGACTGCAGATTTTCTCTCGCCAATAAAGAAGAAGGCTATCAGGCATACCAGGATCAGCACATCAGCGGTGCATTGTATGCACACCTGAATGATCAGCTAAGTGGTGCGGTGATTGCGGGCAAGACGGGTCGCCACCCGTTACCCGAGAAAAGTACCTGGATTGAACAAGTGCTCAGTTGGGGGATCAAGCCTTCGAAGCAGGTAATTGCGTACGATGATATGGGTGGTGCCTTTGCCGCCAGGTTGTGGTGGTTGTTGCGCTGGATTGGACATGAGTCCGTTGCCGTGTTGGATGGTGGCTGGCAAGCATGGCAGAACCGTCATCTTCCCACTGACGGGCTAATACCGGGGTTATCTCGAAATAACCCCGGCAAAGATCGCTATGATGGACTTCCCGAGCAAACCAGGCAGGCGGATGTCGAGCAGGTGATGAAGGCTGACTCGTTGTTGCTGGATGCACGCGATGAAGCCAGATATCGAGGTGAAGTCGAACCAATCGACCCGGTTGCCGGACACATTCCGGGGGCAATATGCGTCCCGTTTTCAGACAACCTGACTCAGGCTGGCACGTTTAAATCGAAACAGGAATTACAGCGAAGATTTGCAGCTATCCTGGCAGGATCTGAACATCAATCAGTGATCTGTTACTGCGGTTCCGGCGTCACAGCGACGCATAACATACTGGCAATGGTCCACGCGGGACTGCGGGAGCCGATGCTTTATCCCGGATCATGGAGTGAATATGTGACTGACCCGGACCGACCCATAGCAACGTGAGTAAATCGGATTTTGTGCTGCCGACCGCGACAGTGGTCACGGATTCCGCCGGGCACATTCGTTCGGCTGATTATGATGACATATACTATTCATCTGCTGATGGGCCTGCAGAGAAGAGCCACGTCTTTCTTGCTCAAAATCGTCTTAAAGAGCGGTGGGAGTCACTAGCCGGGACAGAATCCGGTTGCTTTTGTATCGTTGAAACCGGATTTGGTACCGGGTTAAACTTTCTTCTGGCAGCCGACTTATGGGTGCATACAGCACCTGCAACACACACGCTGCACTACTATTCGATTGAGCAACATCCCCTTGAGCGCGCAGAATTTGAAGCTTCCTGCACCGGATGGTCAATAAGCGAGTCGATCGAACAGATACTGATCGAAGGCTATCCTGAACCAGTCAAGGGTCGCCACAGAATCTGGTTAACGAACAATCTTTGCCTGACATTAGTTTACGACGATGTACGGGACGCAATTCGGGAACTTCAGCCTGGTGTAGATGCCTGGTTCCTGGATGGCTTTGATCCAAAAAAGAATCCTGCCATGTGGACCGATGAACTCTGGCCTGAGTTGGCAAGACTAAGCCAGCCGGGATCGACCATCGCCACGTATACAGTGGCAGGTAACGTCAGGCGGGGGCTTGCCAGGGCCGGGTTCAAGGTAAGCAAGGTAACCGGATTTGGTAAAAAAAGAGAGTCGCTCAAGGCGATTAAAACACCGGGTCAGCAATCGTTCGCAATTCCCATACGCCGGTCGAAGCAACCGAACGTCGCCATACTGGGAGGCGGTCTGGCAGGCACTACATGTGCGCATCTGCTCGCACTACGGGGGGTCCCGGTCACTCTTTTCGAACGTCTCGATCATCTGCTGTCGGCTGCTTCGGGTATGTACCAACTAGCCTACTACCCGCAACTGTCCATGGCATATGATCCCTTTACCAGTTTTTCCCTGCAAGCCTTTCAGTATTTGCAGAGTTACCTGAAACGTCCTGAATTCAATCGTGTCCAGGGCAACCGGACAGACGGCTTTCTGAAACTAGCTGATCGCGAATCAAGCAGCGAACGGCGCATTGCGCGGCAATTCGAAGACTGTCCCGAGATCATCCACAGGGTTACCGCAGCCGAGGCGTCCGAACTTGCTGGCGTGGAGCTAAAAAAGAATGGTTGTTTTTATCCCCACGGCGGTTGGCTGGATCCCCGAACCCTCGGCATCGCGCAATCCGGGCATCCTTCACTTGCACATTTACTGAAAGTAAAAAGAACGAATCCCATCTCCCGTGTGATTGCATCTGACAACGGCTGGACGCTATATGATCCAAACGGTAACAGCTCTGGTGAATTCAGTGATGTAGTTGTCGCCACGGGCATCCAATCACGCAACCTCTCGCAGCTTAGAAATCTGCCGCTGACGCCGGTTCGCGGCCAGACAGCGGTCCTGACAACAAATGGTCTGTTATCCCGCCTCCGCCTGGTACTGGCAGATGGGGTTGGCGTCTTTCCGTGTATGGATGGCCAGCACGGCTTGAGTGCCACCTATACCCCTGACAGCGAGCATGACAACTCAACCAGCGCCGATCAGGACTGGTTGCTGAACAGGCTGGATGAGATTTTTGAAGATACGTCATGGCAGACCACTGCAGCCAGGGTCGGAATTCGTTGTGTCTCGAAGGACCGGCATCCGGTGGTTGGATTGGTCCCGGACTGGAATGAAGTCCGCGCCCATTATGCACCACTGGCAAAGAATGCGCGGCAGACTGTGAAAGCATTTCACGGTTCGCAAAAGGGGCTTTATGTCTGCACTGCATTTGGCTCCCACGGGTTGACCCATATTCCGTTGTGCGCCGATTATCTGGCCAGTCTGATATGCGACGAACCCGGCCCGCTGACTGCCGAGTCAGAAGCGGTCCTGAGCCCGAACCGGTTTCTGATTCGGGACATGAAGAAACAAACAATCAAGATCTGAACACCAAGCCTGGAGCAGGTACTGTGTGTCTGAGACCGTCGGCGGCAGGGATGCCGCCGTCGAACTCCAGGGAAGGATTTATGTGTGTCTCAGACACACGGTACCTGCTCCACGCGCGCAAACGTCGAGTTTGCCAATCTACCCTGTACAGCACGCTGGGTGACAGGTGC
>CAZNFE010000398.1:0-3086 GCA_964571945.1 uncultured Pseudomonadales bacterium | reverse complement strand
AGGTGATAATATTGTTTATCACACTGCAGGCGGGAGGTTGTAAATCCCCAGGAAGCGGATACAGCGATTTTCTATTCGATATCGAATGCCCAGCAAAGTTAAACGGTTTATAGAAAAATAATCAAGGTTTCATTGTCAGACGTTTCATTGTTACCAGGCAAGGCATATCAATACGCCGGACTGACTCCTTTACATCCCACCCTTGACTTGTGTTAGTTTATTCATCAGTCAGAAAATGAAGGAGCTTACGGGTGAGCAGGAATGGGTTGTTGAGTGGTGTAAAGATACTGGATCTGACCAGGGTCGTGTCGGGACCTAGTTGCACCAGGTCATTAGCTGATCTTGGTGCAGAAGTAATCAAGGTTGAACCACCCGAGGGTGATCTCTGGCGCATGGGTGTACCGCAAGTCGATGGTGTTTCAATCGGTTTTGCACAGTTGAATGCGGGTAAGCGTTTCATGTGCGTGAATCTTCGCAACGAGAAAGGTCAAAAACTGGTAAGGGATCTGGCTCTCCAATCCGATGTAGTGATAGAAAATTACCGCCCCGGTGTCGCGCAGCGTCTCGGACTTGGCTATTCTGAAATTTCAGCCAGGGCTCCGGGAATCGTCTATTGTTCCATCAGTGGCTATGGCCAGGATGGGCCGGCAAGAAACCGCCGTGCCTATGCCCCCATCATTCATGCAGAGCTTGGATTGCTGGATCAGAATGCAAAAGAATGGGGAACCGAACCACTGCCTGAGACTGCATCACATGTTGATTTTTCCGTGGGCATGCAAGCCAGCAATGGCATTCTGGCTGCACTATACCAACGGGAAGTGACCGGTAAAGGCACGTATGTCGAGGCGTCGATGGCAGAAACGATGCTCGCCATGCATGAAGCCACAGCGATAGAAGTCAATGGCGGGTTGGGTGGGCAGCATTCTCCGTTTCGACCGGGCAAGGCGGCACTGGTTCAGGTGCAGGATGGCACATGGGCACAGCTACCTGGGAATCCATCGGTACAGGTATTCCGGGTTGGCAGCGCCCTGAAAAGGAAACATGAACTACATGATCGTGGTTGGATCACATCGGATGACGTTGATGTGGATGCTGCGATCCAGGTATTGCGGCAATGGGCAGCAGAATTCGCCAGCATCTCCGCTCTGGAGTCCGCCCTGGAAAAGATCAGGATGCCAGTTGGCGTGGTCAGGTCCATCGCTGAATCAGCCGAGGCAGACTGGGCCATTGCGCGGGGTGCATTCGTGCATGTGAAGCTGGAAAGTGGCACTGCCCGTGTACCCACTTCCCCACTCAGGATAAAGGACAGTTTTGTCGGGCCGCGATCCGGTGTTTACCGGCTTGGTGCTGATAACAGAGAGATCCTTGCAGAACGGCTTGGATTAGGCGGCGCAGAGCTGGACTTGCTTGAATCGGAAAAAGTGTTGATAAGCGGGGAGAAGTTTTCATGACTACACAGAGTGCAGCTAATCATTACGGTTTTTTACTTCCGCAAGAACTCATCCTGTTGCGAGATCAAATTCGCCGCTTTATGCGCGAGGAAGTCAAACCGATCGAAGACAAATTACCCCACGATGCCACTGGATGCTCGGCTGAAGATCGAAGCTACCTGCGTTCAGTAGCTGAGCAGATGGGGCTAACACGAATTACGGTGCCGGAGGAATATGGCGGCAATCAAGTCAGTGCACTGGCCCGGGTGATTATCACAGAGGAGGCTTCAAAGTGCCGGTTGGGAGGCTATGCACCGGCTCTTGGCGCTTTTGGCGGTGGACCACCGAATATTATATGGAGTGGCACGGATCAACAAATAGAAAAGTACGGTATGCCCTGTGTCACCGGAGACATGCATGCATTTGTTGCGATCACGGAACCCACAGGGGGGTCAGATCCGCGGAATAATATTCAAACCCGGGCTATCAGGCAGGGCGATCACTGGATTTTAAAGGGTCGGAAAATGTGGATCACAGGTGCGAAATCTGCATCCTATGGAATCGTATTCGCCCGATCCGATGACGGGGCTGAAGGCCAGCCACCGCAGATCACAGCTTTTATCGTCGAGCCGCAATTTCCAGGAATTTCATTTAATGAGATCAAAGTCATCCGGGCGCTTTCACCCTATGAAATTGTCCTGGATGATTGTGAAGTGCCTGCAGAAAACGTACTGGGCAAAGTCGGTGAAGGCTTTCATGTAGCACAGAACTGGCTGGTTGATGCGCGTATTCCCTATGCCGCAGGCTGCATCGGCATCGCACAGGAAGCCCTTGATATGGCCTGCGGCTGGGTAAAAAGTCGTCCGGTACGTGGCGGTATGCTGGATGGGAAGCAGGCGATTCAGTGGATGATTGCTGACTCGGAAGTGGAGCTCAGGGCGGCGCGACTGCTGGTTTATGAAGCAGCTTCCAGAGTTGATGCGGGTGAATACGGCAAGGTCGACGCATCCATCTGTAAGTTGTACGGCACCGAAACTGCTGGCAGGGTTGTTGATCGCGCTATACAGATATTCGGTGGCATGGGTGTTGCGAAGGAAATGCCGCTGGAACGCTGGTATCGCGAACTCCGCGTGAAACGAATTGGTGAAGGCCCTTCAGAAGTTCATCGCATGGTGATTGCAAGGGACAAATTACGCAATACAGATGGCGGTACCTACTTCGTCTAAGATCGGGACTGGCTCACGCCGGTGTTGCGCTGTTACTCTGATTAAAAGATTACTGGGCCTTCAGGTACGAACTGGTGCCACGAAGAAAAACCGGGAACGACTAAATCTCACATTTGAGAGGCCACCTGTCGATATACGCCCGACTATTCCGGAGCATTGCTATTTGCCAAATGCCTGGCAATGAAATACATTCACAGCAGGTGACCAGTGCCCGAATTGCTGTCGGTTGGACTGACTTTTTCGGTGCCGGGTACATTTCAATTATTGGCACTCTATAGGCAGGATGAGGTGATTTATGGCAGTTCATGGTGGAAAACTGGCGGCGCGAGCGCTCAAGGAAGCGGGTGTCGAATGCATATTTACATTGAGCGGCGGCCATGTGATGGCTATCTATGACGGCTGTCTGGACGAGGGCATCAAGGTCGTTGAT
>CAZNFE010000397.1:0-3090 GCA_964571945.1 uncultured Pseudomonadales bacterium | reverse complement strand
AATAAGAACCGGAAGTGGCCTGAGGCAGTGAATTCCCAGTACGCCTGTCCGCACCCGGTGCTCCCTGGTCATATAATCAGCGGCAACCGCTGCTGTTTCTATAGCAGATCCCTGCGCGACAAGAACCAGGTCCGCATTTTCGAGGCGATGGCTCGCATATTTCCCGTATCGCCTGCCGGTAACACGTTTGAACTGTGATTCCGCATCGGCAAGTATTGCTTCAAGATCGTCACTAAAAAAAGGTTGGCTGGCGATTGCGCCCAATGCAAAACTCTCCGTTCCAAACAGTGCACCTTGCAAAACGGGACGGTCAAGATCATGCCAGATGGGCACCTGTCGCCGAAATTCACCGAATAGAAGTTTTTGTGCGGGTGAAGGTGCTTTGATCATCTCCGTGGGCGGCCCCAGATATCTGCGAACCTGGGTCGGTGACAGTAGCTTAATGTCCTGGATCGCTGCTGCAGTCTGTTCTCCATCCATCACTACCAGACCAGGTATCAGCGCTTGCTCAGCTACACGCCGGGCGATGAAAGTAAAATCCACGGCTTCCTGGATATTCGAGGCAAACAGGGTAAAACAACCGGAATCTGCACTCAGATGAAACGCTTCATGCCCACTTCCTTTTGCACCGCCGTGAGCAGCCAGCGATTGATTGGTCAGATGGATGACCAGTGGCAGATGTCTTCCGGAGGCATTCACCAGTAAATCCTGAACTGCTGCAATATCCTGGCCGGTCAGAAAGGCAGTGGTCCGCCTGCCAGTTAACGCGAGACCAATTGCAGAGGCAATCGCGCCGCGGGGACCTTCAACACCCCGTACGGCTAACGACCCGCCATATTCGTTCGACCTTGATCTCTCCAGCTCAGATCGCCAGGCAGCATCCAGATCAGCATCGGTTAACGAGCTCGTAAACACTGCGTTCTCAACGATACTTGCCTCTGCAATAGCAACCGCATTGTTGCCATCCAGAACCAGGCCCGGAATATCATCGGTATCGTATAATGCAGCTTGATCACCGAACAGCCTGCGGTATAGGCGTACGGCTGTATCTGTCAGATCAGGCATATCTCTTATTGCCTCCCAAGGGCAGGTTTTCCTGTTCCTGGAACTGGTTACCCTCCACCCACTTTATCGAATTGGTTGCACAGCGAAATACCGCTTCCGGTTTCGCTACGGCGTTGGTCGAATAATCAACGACCGGTAAATTGTTCTCCATTCGGATCAGACCAGGAGCCGCATCCGCCGCACATTTACCGCATGCATCGCAGGCAGTGGCACAGAGGCTTGCCGCCGCTTCCCCTGCCAGCGGAATGCTGCACTGTACGAAGAGTTTGTGATTCAAGGGAATAACCTCAAACAGATCCCTTGGACAGGCATTGGTACAATCCGGACATGCCGTGCACTTATTTACATCAACCTGCGGTAAGCCGTTGGGATTCATATGGATCGCATCAAAGGTACAAGCTACTTCACAGTCACCAAGACCCAGGCATCCCCAGGAACATCCTTTACCCCCCCCGGATGCGACCGCTGCAGCACGACAGCCTTCAAAACCGTGATACTCCGCTATCTGATGTGCCTGCGCTTTACCGCCACCGCAACGAAGCCTGGCTACCTGCTTTTCCTGTTGGCCCGCATCAACCTGAAGATACTCTGCAATCGCTTCAATAGCTTCTGCATTACTCACGGTGCATTTACTTGGTCCCACCTCTCCGGCGACAATCTTTTCCGCCAGCGCAAGACAACCTGGTTGCCCGCAGGCTCCACAGTTAGTCCCGGGAAGCAATTCGTTGGTTGCCTCAATACGAGGGTCTTCTTCTACCTTGAGCAGGCGATGAGAAACTGCCAGAATAATGCCGAAAAACAAGCCTATTCCGGCCATGATGGTCGGTGCTATGAGGATACTGCTCATTAGTTGTATGGTTCGGCACGTTGAATCAAATCTTCTATCCCTGCCTCGCCGGAATCAAGCGGTTTCCCCGGGTGTATACAGCGAGCCGGACATCCCTCGGCTGCTTTCACCAGTTCGGCATAGGTACCCGATTTGGGGTCTGTAATATAGGCTTGTTTATCTTCGTTATACGCAAACATTAACTTGCTGACCGCCATGCAATCGTCACAAGATGTGCAGAGAATCGAATCAATCCATGGTTCATCAAAGCTGATATCGTCCTCGACTGCGGGTTCCGGTTCAGCCGCCGCAGCTTCTGCAGGCGCTTCAGCTTCTTCTGCAGCCGGGGCTTCATCTGATTCCTCTATTGCAGGTGCTGCTGCGCGATCAGCGGTTGTCGCAGCTGACGAACCTGCAGCCAGCGCGGATGAATCCAATCCAACCAGTACATCAGCCAGATGGCCCATCACGTCCCGGGTTGCTTCCTCTCGAACACGCTCCAGTTCAGATTCGTATTCAGTAGTAACTCTTTCCAGCTCGGCTGCCGCACTGGCTTGTTCCGCAGCACGTGCTTCTTCTCTCGCCTGTTCCACATACCTGTTGCGTATACCGCATTGTGCTTGCAAGGACCGCCAGTAATTCTGTCGATCACGGCAGGCCAGCGTCAGCACACGGGACACTACCACTTTGTGTGCCTGACCGGATCCGTCTATTGACCAGATATAGGGAATCGCCCGTTCCGGTTTTTCCAGGCTGTCATCCAGATAGGAGTCCACTGTGACAAAATCTTCCGATTCGCATCCGGCGGGTACCAGGCGGAATTGTTCGCGAAGTGATGGTTTCAGCAAACAGTAATCGGCAAACGTAAATGCAAGTTCCGTTTCCACCTTCTCACCCGTGGCACCAAGGTATGAAAACGGGCTGCGAGACCAGTCATTTTCAGGCTGGGAGTTACCTTCGAAGCTTACTTCATCTTCTGCAGCATCCAAGCCACGATTTACCTGAAAGAAAGGATGCGCCCTGCTCTCCATGGCAGCACTGGCCATCATCCACGGATCCAGTGGTGCTTGCTCACCTTCAGAATACTCCGTACTGATCAGATACAGACTGCTCCTTGAATCGCTTAATGCGGTCTGTATACCATGTAATAAATGTTGATGCCGGGAAGCAGAAGACTGCACGACATTGGCTTGCCTTTG
>CAZNFE010000396.1:0-3099 GCA_964571945.1 uncultured Pseudomonadales bacterium | reverse complement strand
AGTGCCGATAGGCGTGCTGGTCAATGCGCCCATTATCAAATGATGGAAAGATTATGAACCACACCGTCACATGCATGATGATGACGCCAACGTAGGTGAAGATATTGTTGTAGCTCATGATCTTCGAGCGTTCATTGTAGTCATCCGATAACTCGGCACCCATGGCCAGGTGTGGCACTGCAAAAATGGTCTGGGTGATTCGCATGGCAACGGTGAAAAAGGCAAACCAGGTAAACAGTTGGTAGGTATTCAGTCCCTCAGGCGGGTTAAAGATAGCGTAGATTGTAAGAACCAGTGGTAGTGGGGCAGCAAACATAAACGGGTGGCGGCGCCCCCAGCGGGATCGAAAACGATCAGAGATAGAGCCCATCAACGGATCGGACAGGGCATCGGAGAATATGCCGATGGTCACAGCCATTGCCGTCAGGGTGCCTGAGAGACCAAGAATCTGGTTATAAAAGAAGAACGTCAGGGCATTGAATATCCAGTTGCAGCTGGCTTCACCCGTTGCACCGACGCCAAACGCCAGCTTTGTGCGCATGGCTACCTGATCTGCTTGTACCATGGATGCTCCCATCTTTCTGAGTAAAGCTGGATACTAGCAGCTTTCTGTTCAGTTGGAACCGCTTAACAGGTAGATATTGCTGTAGAGCAGGGTGTGTGAGTCGGTACTGAAATGGTGAGTTTTCTCTGCCGAAAAAAAAGGGCTGCATTGCTGCAGCCCTTCTTGTCTGGTGAACAATTAATCCCTTGGGATCAATCAAAAACCATATCTAAAGCCAATCTTGTACATTCTGCCAAGGGCATTGTGTGTATAGCCATCATACATCAGATCACCAAAGGCAACCGGTGGATCCTCATCCGTTAGATTGATACCGGAAAGTGTGATGGACAGCGCATCATCCATCAAATTCGCTGTGTAGTGAATATCCAGCGTGGTCTGGCTGTCAATACTGGAGCCCCCCAGGGGTTCCACAGCAGCTCTTCTGTCATCATAGCTGGAGACATAGTTGATATAAGCGACGACATTATGACTGTCACCAATACCGACATTAATATGTCCTCGTGCCTTGAAATCCTGAATGGGACGAACCCCGTTATCGAAGTTATAAAATCCCGCAGCTTCGAACGCGTCAGCTACCTTAACTGTGCCCTTGTAGTAGGCATCCACCGCATAACGCAGCGTATAGGTGCCTTCCAGACCTAGATTCACAGGTAAGCCGCCAATCTCAAGCGCGTAATCAGCGAAAATGTCAATCCCGCTGGTTTCAGTACGCGGTCCGTTGATGATATTGGCCTGAATACGCTCTATACCTGAGGCTGCACAAGAGCCATCTTTCAATCCACCCTGGCACGTGATCTGGCCCTGTACAGCTTCCTTGGCAGTGCCGCCAGCAGCATACGCCGCAGCTAACTGACCAAATGACTCCACTACAATCGGGTTTTCGAAATCAAAAGCCCAGTAATCGATGGAGGCATTCAGATTATCGCCGCTGTAGACCAGCCCCAGGTTGTATGTAAATGCTGATTCCGCTTCGATATCCGGATTACCGACTGTGTCGATTGCCTTGAATGCCAGGGTCGCGCCCACGAATGAAAGCGATGTGGCCGAACCCAGTGATACGTCATTCGGCGTGGGGCCGCGGAAGGTTGTCTGTACCGAACCACGGAAAGACAAGGCATCTGTAAAGTGGTATTGCACTGACAGCTTGGGATCGAACGTTTGACTTTCAGAGCCATAATTTTCATAGCGGGCGCCCACCTGTACAGCCAGATTATCGCCCAGCTCGATAGCTGCCTCGGCGAAAGCTGCATAGACAGTCTGATCCAGATCATACGGTGTTGACGAACCGAGGAAGCTGTGTAACCCGGTTTTGTTTGTGCAGGTAGTGAACCCTGGTACGCGACACGGATTGACTTCGGTATTATTCAAATCACCGGGATCCTGTTCCACGGCGTTATACCTTACTTGCACACCATAGGCCACGTCGATGTTTTCCACAGATTGCTGGAATGTGACTTCCAGTGTGTACAGATCATTCTCACCGAACTGATCCCAATCCTCATCGATCCATTGCAGCAGCGCCTGGGAATTTTCTGTACCGGCGATATAGTTCGGATTTGTGAATTTTCCCAGGTAACCGGTTTGAATTGAGGTTGAGAATGGGTTGAACCATTCACAATTACCCTGTCCGGCAACCGCTCCGTTGGTGACAATATTCTCATCATTATCGAGAACAGCACCGCATCCCTCACCGCCGAAACCGTTGAAAGCCAGCTTGGTCCGGGAAATCGATGCATCCTGGGATTGAAAACCACCTTCCGAGTGTGAGTAGGCAAAAGCGATGTTGTAGTCAACATCATCGGTCAGCGCACCATCCAGAGTGGATGCCAGGCGCCAGGTCTCATAGTCACGGAATCCCGTTCTTGGACCAACAGCTCCCGCGCCATCAACCCTGCCACGCATGATGAAATAATCGGGCTGTGCCGGTAGTGCGGCAATAATTTCCGGGAATGTGGTATTAAAGAACCCATCCCAGTTAGGATGATCCGGGGTGACTTTCTGCACCGGATCGATCAGCAATTGGGGTGGGTAAGATGGGGATGTTGCCCAATGCGGGACACGCGTATCGGCATACATAAACTCCACATGCAGATTGTGGCCATTGCCGATCTCACCGTTAATTTCAGAGAACAGTTGGTAATGGTCTTCATCCTCGACCAGGTTATCGAATTGGGTGTACTGGAACCGGCATGCTCCACCCGCATTCAAACTACCGACATCCTCGCAGCCAGGGTCAGGAATACCACCACTGAGTATGGTATCCACTCCCAACCCGTCACCATCAGGATTGTCATCCAGAAACGGGTACCAGGTACCTGGATTACCGATGGATGAATACCCGCCAAACGGGAAGGCACTGCCATCAATATTTGCCGACCAGCCGCGATCTCTCTGATGCAGTTCCGAACGGTTGAAGTAACCCAGCGAGGTTACCCAGTCAAAGCCGCCGATTTGCATGCCGAAAATAGCACTCAAATTGGTATCGCCATCACTGTCCTCAATATCCTGAAAACCACCCTGAATCTCAAATCCCT
>CAZNFE010000395.1:0-3104 GCA_964571945.1 uncultured Pseudomonadales bacterium | reverse complement strand
TAATTCGCTTGCATCGATTGGCGGCCCCATTGAGGGGCCGCCAATCGAAATACAGCCGGCTTGCCGGACGACTGCTATTAGCTATGAAGTCGATATTCGCGAGTTATCGAAATGAAGAAACGATCTGGCTCAGTCGATCCAATTCCGGCAATACCACATCTGGCCCACCCTGTGGCAAGCCGAAAATTAATTCTGTGAACCCCTGGTCGATTCTGCCTGCCAGTTTTTCCGGATCATCTGGGGCGCCAAACAGCGCCAGGGTAACTGAATCAAAGTCACGTCCTGCCTTGTCAGCCGCTGCATGCAACTTTTCCATGCCACCGCTGCCGGGCCCACCGATCGGCATCCAGCCTTCACAATATTCAACAACACGATCGAATACCCATTTGGAATTGGCCCCCATCCAGACCGGTGGTCCGCCTGCCTGAGCGGGTTTAGGCCAGGACCATAATGGATCAAAGTCGACAAACTCGCCGTGAAATTCTGCCACATCCTGAGACCAGATCGCTTTCATCGCGAGAATTTTCTCGCGCACGATTTTCCATCGATTGTTGTAGTCCGCACCATGATCACTCATTTCTTCGACATTCCAGCCGGCACCGATTCCGAGCACGAAGCGCCCGCCGGAAATCATGTCCACTGAGGCACATTCTTTGGCCAGATGTATAGGATCCCTTTGAATTACCAGACAGATGCCGGTACCCAGGGTGATACGTGAAGTGACCGCTGCGGCTGCGCCCAGCGCTACAAACGGATCATGGGTTCGCCGGTATTGCTCTGGCAGCTCACTTCCGCCTGGAAACGGGGTTTTGCGGGATACCGGGATATGTGAGTGTTCCGGGAAGAACAGTGAATCCAGACCTCGATCTTCGACGGCGCGAGCCAATTCAACTGGCTGAATTGATTGATCAGTAGGAAAGATTTGTACACCGAAGTTAGGCATTGCTACGACTCCTTTTATTGGTTTTTCAGCCATACTAGCGTAATCGTCGCACAACTCATAATCCTAGCAACTGCGGTTTCTAAGATAATCCCCTCTCCTGAACATCAGCAGATGTGCGGGAGCAGCAATTGGTCCGGGGAAGATAATTTACCAGGAGATGTCGGCAAATATTATTCGCGGACAGGCGAAGTTCACGGTTGGATAAGGTATGGTAAATCACTCCTTAACGGAATCCGATCAAATCAACATCGGTTAAGTGAACGAGCAGCCAGCTACATGGGGAAAAGAATTCAGTTTTCAGGCCGTCTCGGTGCCCTAAGCCACACGCAGTACCTGCGCTATTGGCTTGGTTCGTTTGCATCGGTTGGCGCAACTCAATTGATGGTCATGGGGCAAGGTTGGCTGGTTTATGAACTGAGCGGATCGGCAATGAATCTCGGCTACCTGGGAGCGGCTGCATCCATTCCTACCATTGCCATGACGCTGTTTGGTGGTGCCCTGGCGGATCGGCTAAATAAGCAAACACTACTCAGGGTGACCTCGCTGCTGGTGGGGATGTTATTATTGCTGTTGTCCATTTTGGATTTCACGGAAACAGTTGCTGTCTGGCACGTTTTGATCATAGCCGCATTAATTGCTTTCGTATCAGGCATTGACTGGCCCACCAGACAAGCCATTTTCCCGTTGCTGATCGATGACGATGACATGATGAGTGCAGTGGCGCTCAATTCCATTATCTGGCAATCCTGTCGGATGCTGATGCCCGCTCTTGGGGGTGTGCTAATCGCTGTTGCGGATACCTGGGTAGTTTTCCTGCTCTGCTCCCTGGGATTTTTCACCATGTTCGTTGTGGTTTCCGGTCTTCATGTATCACTACCTGTTAATGAACGAGCAGTTGAATCTACCCTTAAACAGATTAGTGAAGGGGTGCAGTTTATTGCGGGGAATTACCTGTTTGCGATTCTGATTCCGCTGTCTTATGCAGGTATGTTTTTTGCCACTTCCTATATGCAGTTGATGCCGGTATTTAGCAGTCTTCTGCAAACAGATAGTGCCGGCTACGGTTATCTTATTTCAGCAACCGGGATTGGTTCTGTAGTCGGGACCATTCTGGTCGGATCTTTTCAGCATTCACGCAGATTGGGTACTATCATGCTGGTGTCGTGTGCATTCGCGGCGGTGCTGATTTACGTTTTTGCGCTGGTGACCGCGTTTGCCGGGGAGTTGCCGGGAGCCTATGCGATTGCGCTGATTTCTGTATTCGCTATTTCGGTTTGTAGTTCCGTGTATATGATTATCTCCCTGACGGTACTGCAGCTGCGTGTGCCAGCGGATATTCGAGGTCGAGTAATGGGAATCCACGGTATCACCTACAGCATGATCCCGCTGGGTGGGCTGCTTGCAGGTGCGATTGCTTCTGTCAGTTCTGCCCCGCTGGCTATCAGTGTGGGAGGCACCGTATATCTTGGGATTGTACTGTGGATTGCAATATTCCGGAGGAAAATTCGCCAGATAGACGGCCGCAGTCTGGTTGCCTGAATGCAATGAAAGCAGGCAAAATATGAGGTGTACTACAAAGAATCCTTGATTTATTTCAGAGGGTTCTACATATTAAATGAAACAGCGGGACGAGATCTTCCATGGCGGGGCAGGATACCTCCACATTCAAGCGGCTGATCAGTATCGGATTGGCTCTATCGGCAGAGAAAAACATCGATGATCTGATGGAGCGGATCCTGCGAGAAGCAAAAGCAATGAGTAACGCGGATGCCGGTACAATCTATATCCGTACAGAAAATGACAAACTGAAATTTGAAATACTAATCAACGATACTCTGAATATTGCCCAGGGTGGAAAATCAGGGAATGAAATTGCACTGCCTCCAGTGGACATGTACCTGGCCGAGAATCAACCGAATCGCAGGAATATAGCAAGCTGTACAGCCGTTACCGGTGAAACTATCGTGATTGAAGATGCGTACCAGAATGATGAATTTGATTTTTCTGGGACCAAGGAGTTTGACCGCGTCACCGGTTACCGCTCCAAATCATTTCTGAGCATACCGTTGAAAGATCACCAGGCAGAGGTAATGGGTGTGCTGCAATTATTGAATGCCAGAGATCCAGATAAGGGGGAAGTGGTGGCCTTTTCTTCGGAGGG
>CAZNFE010000394.1:0-3118 GCA_964571945.1 uncultured Pseudomonadales bacterium | reverse complement strand
CCCTCCAGAGCCAGCACATTCATCAGTCCCAGCATACCCATCTTCGCGGCCCCGTAATTCGACTGCCCAAAATTACCATAGATGCCGGAAGTTGAACTGGTGAATACGATGCGGCCATAATTCTTCTCGTACATGATGGGCCAGGCAGCATGGGTAACGTAAGCAGTACCATTCAGGTGCACTGCTAACAAGAGATCCCAGTCCTCCAGCGACATTTTCTTGAAAGTCTTGTCACGCAGGATACCTGCATTATTGACCAGTATGTCGATCGTGCCATAGGCATTCACCGCATCATCGATAATACTCTTTGCCCCTGCCTTATCGGAGACAGATGCCTTGTTCGCAGTCGCCTCACCGCCCAGGTCTCTGATTTCAGCAACGACCTGATCGGCCATATCGCTGGCGCCGCCACCATCTGCTTTGCCCCCCAGATCATTCACGACTACTTTTGCACCTCGTTTGGCAAACTCGATCGCATGAGCACGACCCAGGCCACCACCCGCTCCGGTGACGACTACTACCTTGTTTTTGAAATCGGACATGCTTCTCTCCTGTGTAGTTATAGTGAAACGATATTGCGGTCAGTTTAACTGATAACAGCTACTTCATACATCTTGCGTATTCCATGGGGCTCGGAGGTGGCGCACCTCGTCCCCAGCTGTTGGGCGTTTCCGCCAGATCGAGTTTCAATACGGCGCCATTGGCGATTTCCTGGTGTCTGATCCAGGCACGATCCAGCGGTTCCCCGTCCAGTGTTGCTGCAATGATATAGATATGAGTCTCTGATGCCCCTGGTGCCTTGATTTGCAGCGATTTGCCGGATAAGCCCAGTTGAATTTCTGACGAGACAAAAGCGGGTGCGGTGAGGAAGTACCAATCCTGGCCCATCATTGGATACAGTCCTAATAAACCACATATATACAAGGCACTGTGACAACCCATGTCCTCATTGTCCGGGATCCCGTTACGCCCCAATCCATAGGCTTTTTCGAGAATATTGCGGATGGTAGATGAAGATTTATCGGGGCGATCGGCATAATGATACAAAAAGGGCACATGCATAAATGTTTCTTTTGTGATTCGGTAACCGTCAAGAAAAAACTGGTCGAGATGCTTTTCGAATCCGGCGGGCCCACCACATCGAGCGACCAGGCCAGCGAAGTCATGCTGTGTGTTATAGCTCCACGCACGGCTAACACCTTCATAAAAATAAGGATCGTTCCAGGAATCGGGGCGGCAGACATTTATATCGAATGGATGTGCCCAGTCACCCTCTGGTGTCTTCGGAGCAAAATGCTGCAGATCATCACGCCAGAGATTCCAGAGTTTATCTGCGCTCTGATAAAATGTTCTGGCGGTTTCATTGTCCCCCAGTCTCTCTGACAGGGATCCGATACACCAGTCCTGGTAGGTGTATTCGAGATGGCGGCTGACACAATTTATCGCCCTGGTAGAGACGTATCCCAGGTCGCGGTAATCTGCCAGGTAACGACCGAATTGGTGTGGGTCTGGCGATTCAACCTCATTGTTTTTGCGCATGTAGGACAGTGCTTTTTCATAGTCGATGTCCTCAATCCCTTTGAGATAAGCCTCATTAAACAATATGTCCGCAGAACTGCCACCCTGGATCTGAGCGCTGTGCCCGGTGATCCATGCGTCCGGCAGCCAACCAGTCTTGTCAGCGATATCCAACAGACAATTCAGCATGTCCCGTTCAAGTTCGGGAGCGAACAGGCTGATCAGTGAATTGGCATTGCGAACACTGTCCCACAGGCAGTAATATTCCGAAAAGTGGCGCACACCTGACTTCCAACCAGCAAATTCATCATCAATACCAAGATCAGTTGGCATACACAGCAATCGGGTCAGGAATGTGTGGAATATCGTGCGCTGTTTTTTTGTTCCCCCTTCAACCGTTACGCGATCGAACCAGGATTGCCATGCTGCACGATTACTCCTTTCGATCTCTGCAAATGTTTTGCCCTGTACTTCCCCCTCCAGGCTGGCCCGCGCATTCGCAGTGCTCACGAAGGAAATTCCGGTGCGTACCTCGACGGTATCCACGCTGTTCCAATGCGCGACGCTTCTACTCGTGCAGCCGGTGACAGATCGGGCCATTTCAAATTTATTCTGGCTTGCACAGAGTATCTTATCTGGCACCTTGTTTAGTTCGCCGTAAAAGAAGATTTGGTATGGATAGTCATGCCCCCAGCCGCCTCTAAATGTACCATAACCGCTAAATGTGGCAGGTCCCGTCCATTCGATGGCACTGCTTTCACAGGTTGCTGGCAGTTCAAAGTGATTCTTGTGAACGGCAGATGCATCAATGAGTATGTTTGCTGCATGCGGTTCGAGGAAAGTGAAACTGCATACACCGCAACGTGCCGAACATGTTAGTCTTACCTGGATATTTCCCGGGTCCAGTTCAACGCTATAACGGCCAATTATTGCACTCTCCCCGATCCGGTTATATGAGACAGGCGCAAACCCGGGATCACCAATAAACGGTGTTATACTGACATTGCCAAATCTCCCCTGGCCGCCGGTACCGCTCACGTGAGTATGGGAAAATCCCTGTATCGGTAAATCTGACTGGTACCCATTGGTTTTGTGTGGCGCCACTGTATCCGGGCCGAGACGCACCAGGCCAAGGGGATGATAGGGACCACAGAGGGTGCATCCTGGCCCGTCCACACCAATAAATGGGTCGGTACAATCGAGTGCAGAAGGAGACGTGTTTTGATTGCTCATCAGCAGCCAGCACCTGGCAAATTCTAGAAGTTAAGAGGCCACGCAGGCCAGATCAGTTTCCAGGCCCAAAAAACCCCTGATTACGGCGATCAATTCAGTCGTATCTGCGTCCATATGCAGGTGATGTGATCCTTCAAGCAGAACGTATTCGAAGTGATCGAATTGGCTGGCCAGACGTTCGACGGTACTGCGATACCAGTTGGACCCGGCATTGGCGCCAACAATAAGTATTTGTCCCGGGAAAGCAGCAATTATATGATCAATGTACTCACGGGTCAGGCAGAGTGCATCTGACCAGCGCACTCTCGGGTCGGAACACCATGTGAAACCGCCATCTGCCGGTTGGCTGCCCCTCTCAACCAGCAGT
>CAZNFE010000393.1:0-3138 GCA_964571945.1 uncultured Pseudomonadales bacterium | reverse complement strand
CACGACGATTGCCTTCACGCCTTTGGCTCCCATGACTGCTCCCAAACCGCCGCGGGCTGCATGACGTGAGGGGTGACCATCCTTGTCCGTCAGCGCCACACTGGCAGATTTTTCTTTCCGTTCACCCACCACACCAATGCTCATAATACCGACTTTCCTGCCGTGGGCCTCGCGCAATGTCTCAGCTAACGGGTAGGTGCCCATGCCTCGGTAGTCATTGGCATCTTCGAAAGAAACCCCATCTTTGGTGATTTTAACCAGGTGGAGTTTGCCCTCTGCAGCAGCGCCCAGAACTACAATGGCTCGTATACCAAGCTTGTCCAGCTTTTGTGACAGGGTACCGCCCACATTGGCTTCCTTGATTCCCAGGGTTAACGGACTCTTCGCACCGACCGACATGCGCCCGAAGGAAGGCGCCATGGTGCCGGCCAGCGGTCCATTGGCGAACACCAGTCGGGCTTCGACACTCAATGGGTCAGTATCTGGAGGAACCTCCGCAGTCAGGATTTTTGCTGACAGACCTCGCCCGCCGAGGATTTTCCACTCCTCAGGCAGCTTCTCAAAACTGGCACTCAACGAGCTCATATCAATTCGCAAAATCTGCATGTTGTGCTCCTGGCTTGTTTCAGAATACCTTCGGGTACAAACAGGCTTCTGCCACTAATTTTTGAAAATAAGCTTGTCCAATTCGGCGCCGTCCGGATTCAACAGCTCCTTCACATGGTCCATATCCACACCAGCAACGATGATGTCACCGATTTCCGTGTTGACGTCAGCATAGATACCCAGTGCCTGCATCCCTGTTGTCTGCTTTCTGTTGTCATCAGTTGGTGCGACATAATGGACCGAGTCGGCTTTATAGCGGTAAATCAGGAACACATGTATCAGTGTCATCAATCGCTTTTGTCGGAAGTCCTGCTTGTAAGTATTCTGATCTCGAATGGAGAGAATCTGCCGATCATGTCGATCCTGGATATTGGTAAATATCACGTCCGCCATCTTCTTCCTGGACTGATCTCGTACAGTAAGTGCCAGCAGATCAGAACTTGCCGTATGTGGTCGGAGTGTGACCTTTAGATTCGAAGGCAACTCATAGTGACCGGTCCATTTTTGCAGCCAGTTTTCCAACAGTCTGGGTGGTACCTCAGTTTGTACCAGGTGCTGAAATTGCGTTGATCCCTTACCCATCGCTTTGGTCGTCGCGGTTCGTCCGGTGGATGCCATTAGTGCACCATCGTATCTCGGACCACCAACATAGCTCTGTGGAGTGCGATAAGGCGAGTTGAGCAATCGGAATCTGCGCTGCAGCCTGGCCAGCGCGAGCATGCCATCTTCCAGCAGCGCAGTCGCAAATTCTTCGCCAGCCTGCCCATCGATCTGGTGTCCGCCATAGGTGATAAAATTAAACACAAATCCAAGCTTGCCCAATTCATCCGGAAAGCTCTTCATCTCTTCATCACTCATACCTGTGGTATCCCAGTTGAATGAGGGTGAAAGATTGTATGCCAACATCTTATCCGGATAGACCGCATGCATGGCCTTTGCAAATTTCCTCGCATCCGCGAGGTCTGCCGTCTTGGTCTCCATCCAGATGAGATCAGCATACGGTGCGACAGCAAGCGAACTGGAGATCGCATAATCGATATCACCCTTGATCTGATAGTAGCCTTCAGGCGTTCTGGCCAGTTCGCAGTCCCAGATGATATTGATTCCCATCGACCTGGCTTTGTCCCTGGCTTCAGCGAAGGAAACATTGTCTGCGTACGCTAACCAGGCATCCACAGACATCTCGAAACTGTCGCCTTCATCGATGTGAAACCTCATAACATCTGCTACTGCTTGTGAGTAGGTTTTCAATCCTGCTTCCATCTGCCACAGATCGAGGAACTGATCCGTAACCTGATCCAGACCATCCTCGGCACTCAGGGTCTTGCCATTCTTAATCTCCTCAATAGTTTTTTCGACGGCAGCAATCAGCCCAACCCGCTCAAGCCATGCGAAGGCTCCCTGATAGGCAGCATCGGATATCTGGTAGAGCAGATGACCGTTGAGTTCCTTGACGCCACCGTCATGGAACTTCTTCAGGATCGCCGAAAAAGCGACCTTGTAACTGGCGATGTCTACATTGGTTGCGCCCAGAATGAACGGGTGATCCCGTTCATCTGCCCGACCATCCAGATAGGTTGCCGCTTCAGCGTCTGTTCTTGCCACGATAATGCCGGGCACTTTCATTGTATCCAATTGAAAACGCGCTGAATTCAGCCTTCTGATCTGCTCATCGCGGGGCACCAGAACCTTACCGGACTGATGTCCGCACTTCTTCACACCCGGTTTCTGATCTTCGATGTGATAGCCGGGTACACCAGCCTCGACAAACCTGCGAATCAGATTTCTGACGTGTGCCTCACCACCATGCCCGGTATCCGCATCGGCAATAATAAACGGTCGATAGTCTATTTCAGGTGTTGCAGCAAGCTCCTCTGTGCTCATCCGTAGCCTGGCAAAATGCTGGTTTCGATCTGCCGAAATCAATGCCCTGACCAGGGTTGATGCCTCTTCAGGCACCTGGCTCAGTGGATAACTGGCAAGGTCTGGACCAGGATCTTCCGTAACAGAACCCTTGGCAGAAGTCGCCCAGCCACCCAGATATATCGCTTCGATGCCCATTCGCTTGATGGCCACTGCCTGGCCGGGAGAATAAGGTCCGAATGTAGTGATTGCCTTTTTCTGTTTGAACAGTTCCTGCAGTCGATCGTAAAAACCTTCAGCGGCCTTTTGTGCAATCGGATATTCCGCCTGAATAGTGCCACGTTGTTCAACCACCTGCTGTGCGGCATAGAGCCGGGTGATGCCCTGGAATCGCTTCGAACGAAACCACTTGTTTGTTGCTGTCACGTCTTTTTCAAACTGATCCATACTTCCTCCAATGGGGTACTCTGATTAAGGTCGATTTTCACCATACTGTGTTGGGATGACTAATGGAAAATCATTGGTCGGATTGCCGTTGGCGCGGCAATCCGACCAGACGATGTTCCTCTGGTCACCTCGTCGTGTTCTGATAAAACATTCCGCTTAATCAGAGCTTTCACAGGTATGTACAGGCTGTTTCTGCACCTGTACTCCCTTACGGGTACGACT
>CAZNFE010000392.1:0-3162 GCA_964571945.1 uncultured Pseudomonadales bacterium | reverse complement strand
CTTCATCAGTCACTTACGATAGTTTTGAGCGGTCAACTGCGGTTTCTAGGTTCATGTACGTGATTTCTGTGCTACCGTTTCTCTCAAGTAAACCGGCCTGGCGTGTTCAGCATCCAGACAAAGTCCCTGCCTGAAATCGTGATCAGCAATAGTTACGATATCTTTGGCATGTGGTAACGCTTCCAAATCGATTCCCGATACCTCCTGCCCAAGCGCATCTTCCAGAATGGCCCGATGAATCCAGCCACTTCCCACGCCGAACCAGGCGCCTGGCCCAGGTGAGCTGACGCCGGATGCTCCTATCACACACTCGGCACCAACCCTGCTCATTACACCATTAGTCAGCCTGTAGCTGCCCCAATAGACTTCTTCCTGGCGTGCTTGCATAGCGACCAGGCATTCCTCCTCTCCTGCTGTGCGGAATTGCCCGTGTGCCAAACAAGCCAATGTCGAAACTGGAATAACCGGCAAATTTGCACCATATGCCAGGCCTTGCACTACGCCAACGGCTATTCTCAAACCCGTGAAAGATCCCGGGCCACAACCAAACGCAATGCAATCGAGATCTTTCAGGGTCATCGAACCTGCGGCAAGGACTTCTTCGACCATAGGTAACAGTTCCTTATTATGCCGACGCGGAATAATTCTAAATGATTCTGCTGTTCCCATTGCGGTCTGCAATGCGACTGTACAGACCTGGGTAGATGTGTCCAGCGCGAGTATCTTCAACGTTCTCAAGGCTGTTGTCCCATCGTCAGACCCATAAATTTACCTATTTCTCCAACATCTCTGGTCAGTGACATCACAGGCAGACTTTTTATAAATACTCGACCGTAAGACTTACTAAATACTCTGGGATCTCCCAGTATAAAAATCCCTCTATCGGTTTCATCTCTGATCAATCGGCCGAAACCCTGTTTAAGTGCAATGACTGCTTCTGGTAACTGATAATTATAAAAACCGTTTTCCCCCGCTGAAGCCATTGATTCCAGGCGAGCTTTTACTACGGGGTCCCCCGGGCTTAGAAATGGTAACTTATCGATAATGACACAAGTCAGGGAATCACCCTTCACGTCCACGCCCTCCCAAAAACTGTTAGTGCCTAACAACACGGCATGTTTCTGTCTCTTGAACCGGCGAATCAATTCAGTCCTCGGCATGCTTCCCTGTACAAGACACTTCAATTTAGTTTCCTTTGCCAATTTTTCTGCCGTTTCAGCTAGCGCACGATGACTGGTAAAGAGAAAAAAAGTACCCCCCTCATTAGCTTCAATCAGCGGTTTCATTTGATCCACGAGTCTGGACGTATAGGTACTATCAGAAGGCAATGGCAGGTCTGAGGGTACATAGAACAGTACCTGCTCATCGAACCGATAGGGGCTTGCCAGTTTCTTTGTGTTGACATTTCCCGATACACCCAGCGTCCGCGCGAAGTGTTCAAACGATTCTGCAACGGACAATGTTGCAGAGGTAAAAATCCAGGTGACCCCCACCTCCTCTATTAACTGTCCGAATTGTCTGGATACATCCAAAGGTGACAGATGTATTACAAACCCATGTGCACTGGATTCAAGCCAATGCACATACTCATCTTGCGATTCAGTTCGTTCAGTGAGCAATGCGAATCTATCCGCATGTTTGCCAGTCTTCTATGACAGTTTTCCAACCCCTGGCTTCGTGCACACACACTGGCCAACAGCTTCGCGAGATTGATTAACCAACCATCAAGCCTGCATATGGCATCAGCTACTTCTTTCACTTCGCTGACGTCAGACCAGGACATTGAGCTACCTCCCCGGCTTACCGCAATGATCAACAACCGAATGCTTTGTTGCAATTCCTGTATTGCTCCATTCAATCGAAAATCATCGTCACCAAGAAGCGCCATTTCCGTTGTCACATCCCTGCAAAGATCCGTTAACTGCCTGCTACTAAGAGACAAACCAAAAAACTTACTCGCGATATCCGGGAGTTGATGTGCCTCATCCGCAACTATTGCATCCACATCCGGCAATACCTGTCCAATCCCTTCTTCCTTCAATACGAGATCTGCAAACAAAAGGTGATGATTAACCACAATCACATCCGCTTTCGCTGCTTTCGATCTCGCATGATACACAGGACATTCATCAAAACTGGCGCAACTTTGGCCCAGGCAGTTATCTACAGTACTGGTAACCTTTGGCCACACAGATGAATTTTCCTGCACTTCTGATACTTCAGAAGTATCCCCTGTTGCCGTTCTTGACCACCATTCCCTGATTAGCTGTAACTCATGCTGGTGCTTCGTCGATACCTCCAGACCACTGCTGATATATGCATGCATTCGTTCGGGACAGAGATAGTTAGCACGCCCTTTCAGTAACGCAGAAGCAAAATTTATACTGAGTGTAGCCTTTATCCTCGGGAGATCTTTATAATATAACTGATCCTGCAAATTTCGGGTTCCGGTTGAAACAACGACCTTCAATCCTGAGTAAATAGCCGGGACCAGATAAGCAATCGTCTTGCCAATACCGGTACCTGCTTCGATAATCAGATGGGTTTCATTTTCTAATGAGCCTTCAACCGCGGTCGCCATATCCAACTGTTCATCTCTGACCTTAAAGTCTGGAAACTTATCAACGAAGGGGCCGTTTTCTCCCAGAATTACGTCACATTTCACAATCTGCGATCCAGTGAATTGTATGTTGTAACGGTATGATTCATCAGTAACTCTTTTTAGTCCCTGGCGATTCAACAATACTATATTGATGGAGTACCAGAGAAGCTTAGCCTGATTTATTTGAGGAAAAATAATGTCGGGGAGATCAGGATTTTATCTTCTCTCAATGACACAGATTGGCCATTGTGAAGCACACGAGCGTCTGATCCGTTTTGAATTGAATAACGACGCAATAACAATCCTCCGGCAAAGCCGGAGGTTTTCGCTTTCAATAACACCCTGAAGACAACAATAGCAAACATCGGTCAGGCTACTGATCTCAATGCAAGTACTTCAGCGCTACCTCAAGGGGTTACTCCGCCGCATTTTTAACAGTTACAGGCACCTTACCGTGTTACTTTTTCCTTGCAGGGGCCTTCTTCTTCGCTTTCTTCCTGGCTGGGGGCTTCTTTCTGGCCCGAGCTTTCTTCTTCCGCGGCGCCTTCCTCCTAGAAGGC
>CAZNFE010000391.1:0-3168 GCA_964571945.1 uncultured Pseudomonadales bacterium | reverse complement strand
GAAAGACGGTGTTCTGCAAAACATAGAAAAATCCTTCTCTAAAAACCGCCATAAAGGGACCCTACGAGTCAGTTGCCAAACTGGTGGCCAGCGAGGACTTTATCGAAGGGCCGAAAGCATTCTCCGAGAAACGCCCGCCAAACTGGAAGGGACGTTAGAAAATTCGGGGAAATCGGGGACAGTTTACTTATTTAGGAAATCGGGGACAGGAAATCGGGGACAGTTTACTTATTTCCTCCTAATTCCGGAGGAATTAAGTAAACTGTCCCCGAATTCCCGCCCGAATTCCCGATTTCCCTTAATGAATTTCCGCCATACCAGCCCAGGCTTGCCGCATCTTTTCGATGTTGAAGTCAGGCTGTTTGGCCGCATCGATAAGAATACGTTCACGCGCCATAATCTTCTTCGCTTCATCCACCACCTTTGCGGCACTGTCCAGCGGAATCACAACCGCGCCGTGCTGGTCGGCGTGAATCAGATCGCCCTCCGCCACGTCCATCCCATGCACCGTCACCGGGCTTCCCCAGTCCACCACATGCACCCAGGCATGGGACGGGTTAACCATACCGGCAAGTGCCTGAAAATTTTGAGCCGAATCCGGTAAATCACGAATACTGCCATTGGTAATCACTCCCTGACATCCCAGGCCCAGATGGACGTTCGTGTTAACCTCACCCCACAAGGCGCCGTAGCCCGGCACTTCATCCAGATCCTGAACCACGACGATGCTGGGAACCGGCCCGCCCTCGGCAATATACGTGTAGTAACCAACACTGTCCTGGGCGCTATCTGGTCTATGCGTGGCACGTATGCGAGCAGTTCTGGCAAATGCGACCACAGGCGGCAATTCCGGGTGCGCGCAGAAAAACGGTCTGATATTGAACCCTCGTGTACGACGATCTGGTGCAACAGTCTCAAGCGCATTACAGACGGTGGGTGTATCCAGTGACCTAAGGGCACTGCTCAAAGCAGAATCCAGATTTTTCATAGATGACTCCAAAACGATGCAGGTGATAAAATGGTTATTCTAACCCCGATCAGGCGAATCCGGGGTTTACTTAGTTTTGATGATAATTTACTGTAATTGAATTAGATACACTGCAGAAAGAACCCCTGATATACGCAGTAGGTCTTCAGGTGAGCATTTGCTCATTTAGCAGTGATTGGACACTTGCGCGTCCAATACAAAAACAAAACCAAACACCGACTAAAGGAGTAATAAAGCAATGACCGAGCGACAGATTGATACGGGTACTGAAGATTTACTGGCATGCATCAAAGACAATGTTGCCTGGCTGACACTGAATCGGCCCCAGGCCAGAAATGCCATGTCGGGTGCAATGAACCAGGCATTGTGCAGCGCACTGGCTGACTTTGAAGTCGACCCGGAAGTAAAGTGCATCGTCCTTACCGGGGCTGGAAAAGGATTCTGCGCGGGTGGTGATGTGAAGGGTATGGCGGCGTCAGGTGATGGTACCGTGGGTGATAACACCATGGATGGAGCGATACACAGGCAGCGTATAAACCAGCGAGCAACCGCCGGTAAGCTGTTCACCATGCCAAAACCAACCATTGCTGCCTTGCCAGGTGCGGCTGCCGGTGCAGGCCTGTCTTTGGCGCTGGCCTGCGATCTTCGAATCATGGCCAGTAATGCAATCCTGACAACCGCATTTGCCCGTGTGGGCTTTTCCGGCGACTATGGCGGTACCTACTTTCTGACCCAGTTGGTTGGATCAGCAAAAGCCAGGGAAATGTATTTCCTGTCGGATCGCGTTAGCGCGGAAGAAGCACTGAGATTAGGCTTGACCAACTGGGTATGTGAGCCGGAAGATTTGGTCACCAGGACGACCGACATTGCGAATCGGCTGGCCAATGGTCCAGCCGTTGCTTACCGATACATGAAAGAAAACCTGAACAGAGCCATGACATGCGAGGTCGATGAGTGTCTGGACCTGGAAGCCACTCATCACATCCATTGTGGTCAGACACAAGACCATCGCGAAGCTGCTATGGCATTCGTAGAAAAAAGAGAACCTGTTTTTCTGGGACGGTAAACGGTAGCGACTGTTCAGTTTTAGTTGCGCCAGGTGGAACGGTAGGCGGATTCAGCGCGCCATGGTCACAAGCATCGCCAACGACTTTATCCAACTGATGGATACCATCGGGGCAACGCTGGACGTGCCGCGAATTAAGTCGGTACATGTAGCGCCTTTCGAGGCTGTGCCGCAAAAAAACAGCAAATTCGGTTGCCTGGTCCTGGATGACGGCACCGTCGGTATCACCTACACAGGTCTCGGTGACACCCTGCTGGAATTGCAGGATCAGAGCAGAATCAATGCGCTGATCGGCATGTCACCTGTCCAGGCGGCACACTTGTATGGTGATGAATCTGATTGGCAGCGATCCCTTGGCATTGCGGCGATCAACGCCACCAGTCAGTATCTGCTCAAACAGAGTGGATATGTCCTGCCCGCCATGCGCGAGACGGTACCTCAACTTGCTTTGCAGGAAGAAGATCACGTCGGTATGGTCGGTTACTTTCCACCATTGGTCGAGCAGATCAGAGCCTTCGGCACCAGTCTCACTGTGCTGGAACTGGACGAACGATGGTTACAGGAAGCGGATGAATTCACAGTAACTCTGGACCCGGCGCATCTTAACGGGTGCAATAAAATTGTTTGCACCGGGACGGTACTGGTCAATCAAACCCTCGATTCGGTGCTCACCTATTGCAGGGATGCCACCAGGATACTGATTGTAGGTCCAACTACCGGTTGTCTGCCTGACCCACTGTTCAAGCGGGGAGTGACCCTGCTCGGAGGTAACCGGGTCGTGGAACCGGACAGGTTTCTCGACTTGTGGAGCACGCAACAGAAGTGGCGAGACGCCACCGAACGCTATGCATTGTACAGCGAAGCAGATTACCCCGGTGTCGCAACACTCTTGTCGATGGCAGGTCACAGCAGGAATCTTTGATGAACTACACTGCGCATGATACCTTTCCCAATTACAAAATCTGTTGATTATCAAACTGAGGACAAAACACCATGAGTGACCATCTGCTTGAGACATTCGACCAGGGCGTTGCGACCCTGACCATGAACCGCCCCGAGGCTCGCAATGCCGTGAGCGCTGATATGATGTGAAGTGTGAGCGGAGCGCGCTGGC
>CAZNFE010000390.1:0-3185 GCA_964571945.1 uncultured Pseudomonadales bacterium | reverse complement strand
TCATATTCATAGGGCGAGCCATGCGTGGTACCTCCACCCGGTTTAATCAGGCAGGTAGGCTCGAACTGTATGTTCAGGTCACCACTGCGTGCCGGATCAAACGAATGCCGATACAGTGGCGCCATGGCATCTGTGCCGTGCAATATTTCCTGGCGATTCCATGCTTCTCTTACCACCGTCTGCTTCTCCAGCCAATTCTCAACATCTTGCACCACATCATCGACGTTAATGCCATGTTTATGGGCAAATCTCCTGTTTACAGTTAGTTGCCCACCAGCAGCCTTGACCAGACTGCCAGGCATTGAGAACAGCGGGCCGAATTTCCATTGCAGATGCCAAAGTAACCGGCCCACGAACGAGTAGGCGTTCTGCCTGCCACCCGGTAATGGACATTCACTCTTTCCTGTTTCCGCCAACCATTCGGGTAGCGGCATAACGCCGTGATCTGCCGTGAATGCCACCATGACACGCCGTCTGCCAAATCGCTCATCCAGAAAATCGAGAAATAAACCCAGCGATCTGTCCAGCTGCAGTAATGCTGCATGGGCCTCACTGCTCTGGGGTCCATACAGATGCCCAATGTAATCAGTTGCTGATAAACTGACAGCCAGCAAGTCAGGCTTCTTATCCATGCCCAGGTTTTCTTCAATCACCAGGGCCCTGGCGAAGTCCAGCACAATATCATCAAGAAAAGGAGACGACCGAATTTGCCGCAGTGCTTTACCAGGATTCTTGTCTCGGAGCGGATGACCGCTCATGCGGCCAAATGTATCTGATTCTGCCGGGTAATTATCTTTTCGTGCGCCATCCGGGTCATACACCCATCGATCGGGAATATGCGCAGCGAATCCGTCAACCAGAGGTGACTTGCCATTAAAGCGTTCTACCCACTGCGGCAGGGATTCACGGTAGTAGCGGCTGGTGGTAATGCCGCTGTGTTTGCCAATGTAGTACCAATATGCCGCATCCGGGTGTTTGCCACCCAGGGTCACCGCAGCACGGTCTTTCCCCGACACAGAATACACCCTAACCCCTGGCCAGGCAGTTTTCATCCAGTCACCCAGAGCATCCACCTTTAACAATGCAGGCGATCTGCCTGCTGTGCCGCCCAATACCTGTGCAGTGCCGGATGAATCCGCCACACAATAGATTTCATCCCCGGATTCCCGGTCGATCCAGGTGTTACCCACCACACCACCCTGACCGGGTTGACGCCCGGAAAGGATCGACTGATGTCCCGGACAGGTAGTGGTAACAGCATGATCCAGCATCGCATCAACATACACCCGTCCGAAACGTGCAATCCGACCTACGCCACCAGGCAATTCAGCATCCAGTCGATCTCGACGCAACTGATCCACAGCAATTACCAGAACCAGTGCTGGCGTCGGCTGATCAGCCAGGGTGGCTAACGGGCACATCAGTATCACCACGGATAGAACAAAGCAGGTGATTCTCCAATGTATCCCTTGTGTCAATCCTGCGGGGCTCGAACTTGTCACTAATTTTCCCTGATGTTGGGACAACTTTGGCACATCATGTGTGCAACGCCATAATACAGAACTATGTCCTTTCAGAACATAAATTCATCCGGCCGCGCGATCGGGGTCGCGGCAATGTGGTATTACCGAGGTGCCCATGCAGGCATAAAAAGACTGCCTGGATATTTGATGTACATTATCGACTTGTCGCATCAACTGCCCCATAGGTGCCAAAAAAAGGTTATAAAGTGGCAATTCCACATAGTAAAATGATCTCTGATATCCGGCGCGTTAAGAGCGAATTTATGGCAAATCAAATTCTGGGAGTAGATAATGAAATTCTCTATCTGCACGACCAGGAAGCGTTTTATTCCGTCATTTTGTCGATGTCCCGGCAAGCCAAACAGCACATCCGCCTGTTCAGCCATGACCTGGACAGAAGCCTGTTTAATACCCTGGAAATGGTGGAAGCATTCACTCAGTTGGCCACTTCAAGCGCTAATGCATACATACAGATATTGCTGCAGAATACATCCAGTATGATCAGCCAGGGTCATCGCATGCTGGAGCTCGCCAGGAGTTTCAGCAGTTTTGTTGAAATTCGTGTCGCTGATACAATGCACCAACATATCTCAGAAAATTTTTACCTGTTCGATGATTCAGCCTGGGTGAATAGAAAATACCCTGATCAGTATCAGGGTGAAGCGAATTTTCACGACGCCAGAAGCGTTCGGGATTTTGAGCATCGCTATAAGAACATGTGGGAGCGTGCCATTCCTGACCCTGACTTGCGCCGCATGACCATCTGATTCGTACATTTCCTCTACTATTTTACATGCATCCTCGCTCGTTACTTGATACTCTGAATCAAATGACTGATTTATATCAGCATGACTAGCTATGGGAGAAACCGGTAATAATGGAGGTTAGAGCGCAGAGAGCGACCCGCGGAACACAGTTTTATTACGGATTCGGTTCAATTCCCATCGGCATCAAGAACAATCTGCTTGGTACTTACCTGTTGATTTACTACAACCAGGTACTGGGCCTGGACGCCAGTATCGCCGCAACTGCCATGGCGCTGGCGCTGGTGGTCGATGCGGTATCGGATCCCATTGTCGGTATCTGGTCGGATCGAGTCAGGAGCAAGTGGGGCAGACGGCATCCATTCATGTACGCGGCAATCATTCCATTTGCTCTCTCTTACTATTTCATCCTGAGCGATCCTGGCGAGATCTCGAATACCGCACTCTTTTTCAGGCTCCTGTTTCTACTGGTGATCTTACGGTTATCCATGACCTTCTATGAAGTACCCAGGGGAGCTCTGGCACCGGAGTTATCCAAAGACTATGACCAGCGAAATGCCCTGGCAGCATGGGCCATGGCATTTGGCTGGTTAGGCGGGGCCGGGATTGCATTTATCGCCAATCGATATTTCCTGAACAGCTTCGTCGATCTGGATGGCTATCAAACACTGGCCTTCTGGGGTGGACTTGGTATTTTTATCGGAGCAACCGTCTCATGCCTGGGACTGCATAGAAATATACCCCATCTACACCAACCACCAAAAAGGGAATTGAAGCTGGGTGTGTTCTTCAAAGAGGGCGTAGAAACCCTGTCCACAAGATCGTGGTTGGTGCTGTTTTGCGCAGGCAGTATTTATTCGATGATGGTTGGCACCGACGAGCGGGTCGGATACAACAA
>CAZNFE010000389.1:0-3199 GCA_964571945.1 uncultured Pseudomonadales bacterium | reverse complement strand
TTCACAAAATATTCGGTGCGGAAAGTCAAAACCCGGGCCGCGGTTCAATTTGAGGACATCTGGTGCATCAGGCTCCTCTGAAATTCGTCTGTGATTGACTGGACCAGTTGCATTCTTTGACAATTCTTCTGGTGCCCGGTAGTTTTGCGGGTTACAAGAATCGATGCAGTGATGACTGCTTTTGGAGAATCTATGGCGATAGAGTTTGAATTCAGTGAAGAAGTGGAAACGGCACGTTTGTTAATGCGTGATTTTCTGCAGAATGTAGTGAAAAAAGAATTTGCTGCCATGCGAGACAAGCAGGGAGCAACCCGGGAAGACTGGTCGAAACTGGTCAAAAGTCAGCGCGATCAGGCAAAGGAAAAAGGGCTCTGGCTACCGCACATGCCGCAGGATGTTGGCGGCATGGGGCTGGGTGTGACTGCGGTGGCTGCGGTTTCTGCCGAGGCTGCCAAAGTGCCCATGGGTCCTTACATCATCAATTGCCAGGCTCCGGATGAAGGCAATATGCATACCCTGCAGCATTTCGCGACGGATTATCAGCGGGAACATTATTCACAGCCTTTGCTGGATGGCACAAAACGCTCCTGCTTCTCCATGACAGAACCGGAAGTAGCAGGCTCTGATCCTACCCTGATACAAACCACCGCGGTGGAAGACGGTGATGAATGGGTGATCAATGGCCACAAATGGTTTACGTCAGGTGCGCTGGATGCTGATTTTGCGATCGTCATAGCGAAAACTGATCCGGATGCCGAGATTGCCCAGGCCCGTAACAGCGCATTCATCGTTGATACCAGCACGCCGGGTTTTGATATCGTCCGAGACGTCGAGACCATGGGCGGAAGAAATAACCACCCGGAAATCAAATACCATGACGTCCGCGTGCCCAAAACCCATTTGCTGGGAGAGCGTGGGGGAGGGCACAAACTTGGCCAGGTGCGCCTGGGACCTGCGCGTCTATCGCACTGCATGCGCTGGCTGGGTCAAATTGAGTTAGCGCTGGAAATGCTGATTGATCGTGCGCAAAAAAGGTTTGCCCATGGTTCGTACCTGTCCGAGAAGCAGAGCATTCAGTGGATGATGGCCGACAGTGCCATGGAACTGTACGCGGCCAAATTGATGGTATTGCATGCGGCCTATCGGATCGAAAACGGGCTTGACTTTCGTCAGGAAGTATCCATGGCAAAACACCACGTGGCGAACACGCTTTGGCGTGTAATCGATCGCGCCATGCAGGTACATGGTGCGCTCGGTTATTCAACGGATACACCGCTTGCCGGTATGATGCAGCAGGCTCGTTGGGCACGTATCGCCGATGGCGCCGACGAGGTACATCAGATGCGGATTGCTGATCTGCTGATGCGTGCATACAACGAGGATGGCTCGATAAATCGCGGTGTGGGAAGTCTGCCGTTGTAGTAAAATATGCATCTGGTCAAGATAGAGGGGTAACACCGATGAGTGAAAGTTTGCACTGGACCTGGGAAGCAAGTATCAAGGAGGGAGAAGAGGCCGGTTTCAAAGCCCTGGCCAGAGAATGGGCTGAAATTGCAGAAAAGGACCCGGGTACTCTGCAAAGTCAGTGGTGCATCAGTGCTGACGGTGTTTCGGTCCGGGTCGATCAGTGGTTTGTCAATGCCGCGGCGGCATGGGCGCAGTTTCAGACCAACACCTGCTGGGGTCGGCTGGATGATCATCTGCAGCCGACCGGAATGGTTGTTTGCGGTAAGTCCAGTAAGGATCTTGAGTTTCTTCACGGACATGGCGCTAAATTTCTGGAGCCGTTCGAATAACATTCGATGCTCGCAGGCGAGTCAGCCAGCCAGGACCGCAACGTATCTACAGATAACTGGCTGTGGCGATGTTGTTATTTGGAAATTTTCAGCAGCTGCAAGTGCATCGAAATATACCAATCCTCAACTTCGTGAGGGTCGGTTGCATAGCGGATGATATAGTTGCTATGGTCTAAGGTGAAAATGGAGGTGTGCGCTGATCAATTCATCAAAGGCTGTTTGGGTTTGATCGCCTTCAGCTGGAGAATCGACTCCGTAAAGATACTGTTAAGGGTCTTCGCAGCTGTTACTTCGTTGGTGGCTACCGGCCTTGTGGCTGATTGCAAGGATACCCGCCCGACACCAGGTCTGACGCGTTTTTATTCGGACACCTGGGGTATCGATAACGGCAATACGCGATTTCAGCCACCGGGAAAGACCTCGATCAGTGCTGCTAATGTATCCAGACTTCAATTGAAGTGGGTTTATCGCTATGCCACGGACAAGCCTCGCTCTTATCCGCTCGTTACTGAAGATACCATCTTCATCGGTGACAGCAACAATGGCGTGATCGCACTGGATCGGGAGACTGGCTGTACCAGATGGACTTCAGCCTGGAAAGGTGAGATTGCCAGTGCCATTCTTCATGAGCGGTCAAATGGATCCGTGCGGTTGTTTTTTACAGACCGGGTTGACGGGGTGGTTGCTATCGATGCTTCGACGGGTAAATTACTCTGGAGAAGCAAGCCTGGAGATAACCCGGTACCGATGTTTTCCGGCACGCCGCTGGTTTATTCGGGTTCAATATACGTTACTATATCATCCACGGAAATAGGGCTTGCATTAAATCCGTTTTATGGTTGCTGTACCACGAGCGGCGGCCTGGCGGCGCTGGATACTTCAACCGGAGCGGTCAAGTGGACACTGCGCACGATTGATCAAAAGCCCCAGGTTACGGGGCGACATTTCTACTTTGTCGAGGAACACGGACCTTCCGGCGCACCCGCCTGGGCTGCTCCAGCGCTGGATGAAAAACGAGGGTTGTTGTTTTTTGGGACCGGTCAGAATTACAGCCATCCTGTCACTGCAACCAGTGACGCCGTTTTTGCTGTTCGCGTGCGTGACGGTAGCAGGCAATGGGTACATCAATTTACTGAAGGGGATGCGTACAATATTGCCTGCGATATCAGCGCCCGGCACGTCAATTGTCCTGATCCACTCGGACCTGATCTGGACTTTGGTGCACCTCCGATGTTATCAACTTTACCTGATGGCCGGGATGTATTGATTACCGGGCAGAAATCCGGCGTGGTATATGCCATGAATCCGGATGATGGTAACTTGTACTGGAAACAGCGCGTCGGCCGGGGTGGAGCGCTCGGCGGGGTGCATTGGGGTCTGGCCGTAAGTCAATCACTGGGACT
>CAZNFE010000388.1:0-3207 GCA_964571945.1 uncultured Pseudomonadales bacterium | reverse complement strand
CGGCCATGCCATTGCCGGTGGCCTGGAATTGGTGCAAGGCACCGATATCAGGGTGTCCGTTCCGGAGGCAAAATTTGGTTTACAGGAAGTCAAGTGGGCTATTTTCCCGGCAGGCGGCTCCACAGTGAAACTAACCCGGCAAATCCCGTATGCCAAAGCCATGGAACTGATGCTGACCGGAGATCTGATCAGTGCGCAGGAAGCCCATGATCTGGGATTTCTGAACTATGTAGTTGATGCTTCTGAATTGTTGAGCAAAGCAGGGGAGTTGGCTGAGAAACTGGCAGCTAACGGACCGATTGCTGTTCAGGCGATCCGGAAATCAGCTCGCGAAGTGTGGGGATATCCGGAAGCAGAAGCGCTCAAAATGGAAGCCACATTTTCCGCTCCGGTTTTCCAGACCGAAGACGCGGTAGAAGGCCCCAGGGCATTTATGGAAAAACGTACCCCGGTATATAAGGGTCGTTAGGCTGATTTGATTCAGGGCGTAAAAATTGGTGCTGTCTGACATGAGCACGGCAATAAAGGTGACAAGATGAAGTTTGGTAAGAGCAAAGATATTTTATATTTCGGTATTCCTTCCGGCAGCCTTCAGGAACAGGTGCTTCGAATTCTGGACAGGGCCGGTTACCCCTTAACCAAAAGCCGTAGTTATGAATTGGCCACCCCCTATGATGAATCGGTGGTTTTTCGTGTGCTGGATCGTAAGGAAATGCCAGAAAAGGTGCAAAAAGGAATTGTCGATTGCGGTATTACCGGCAAGGATTATATTTTTGAAGCAGGTCTGGAGCAGGAAGTTGAAGTGCTGGGTAATTTTATCTTCTCTAAACGCACCAATCAGCCCTCGCGAGTCGTGCTGGCATCACGACCGGAGAATGGCATTGAACAACCCGGGGATTGTGTCGGCAAGATCATTGCCACTGAGTTGCCTAATCTTACCCGGCGTCGCATGAAGGAACTGTATGATATTGAAGACATTAAGATCCTGCATTCCGAGGGTAAAACTGAAGCGAAGGTGATTATGGGTGAATCTGATGCGTTCACTGATATTACCGAAACCGGAGAGACGTTAAAAGCGAATGGTAATAATCTGGTAGCTGAGATCTTTACATCCAATCCCCAGCTAATTGCCAATACAAAATCGCTAACTGATAAAAAATGTCGCGAAAAGATGGAAGATATTCGCATCTGTATCGACGCGGTATTGCGTGCGGAGAAAGAACCTGTCTACATGGTGTTTATGGATGTGCCGATCGGCGTACTGGCTGAAGTGGAAAAGCTGTTACCAGCAGTGGTATCCCCGACGGTGAGTCCGGTAGTAGATGATTCATGGCGCAGCGTATCAGTAGTAATCAGGGAATCAGTGCTCAATATACTGGCACCCAGATTACTGCGCCTTGGTGTGGACGGTATTGTGCCCGTACCTGTACCCAAGGTTTTTACCCAGGATATGATCTGACTGAGCTGGTCGAGCAGGATGGATCTGCATAAAAACTATCACGAAGGTAGCTGGAATGGATAAGAAACAACTGGAAGAGGGTAACGATCTCTCAATAGATTTTGTCAAACGAGGCGGTCTGGTTCCCTGCGTGGTACAGGATGCCGGTAACGGCAGAATATTGATGCTGGCCTATGTTAATGAGCTGGCACTGACCACTACCTTTGACAAGGGAATGGCGACTTTCTGGTCAACGTCGCGTGATGAATTGTGGACTAAAGGGGAAACTTCCGGGGATTTCCTGAAGATTGTGGAGGTACTGACTGACTGCGACCAGGATGCGCTGGTGTACCGGGTAGAACGGCAGGGGTCAGGTGCTTGTCACACCACAGATCCTGATACCGGCCAGAGCCGGCAAAGTTGTTTCTACCGCAAGGTGGATCCTGGCACACGGACTCTTATATCAACATAAACCTAAAAGTGAGCGCTGCCAGGTACCCTCGGAAATGGGATGGCATCGCGAATGTTCTCCATACCCGTGATGTAGCTTAACAGCCTCTCGAATCCCAGACCGAAGCCAGCGTGGGGTACGGTGCCGTAGCGTCGCAGATCTCGATACCACCATAATTCTTCTTTTAGTCCCGGGTCGGTAATGCGCGCATCCAGTACATCCAGCCGTTCTTCCCGCTGACTTCCGCCGATGATTTCACCGATCCCGGGTGCCAGTACATCCATTGCCGCCACGGTGCGCTCATCGTCATTTAACCGCATATAGAAAGCCTTGATATCGCTTGGATAGTTCATCACGATGACCGGGCGGCCGACGTGTTTTTCGGTGAGAAATCGTTCGTGTTCCGATTGCAGATCCAGACCCCATTGCACCGGGAACTCGAACTTTTCCGCACAGTTGCTGAGGATGTCGATGGCGTCTGAATAATCCATGCGTTCAAAGCGTGAATCGATCAGGGACTGGAGACGACTGAGCACGGATTTATCGATGCGTTGCTGGAAAAATGCCATGTCATCTTCCCGTTCATCCAGCACCTGCCTGAGTACGTTTTTCAACAGATCTTCCGCGAGATCGGCATTGTCAGCAAGATCAGCAAAAGCAATTTCCGGTTCAACCATCCAGAACTCAGCGAGGTGACGGCTGGTATTGGAGTTTTCTGCCCGAAAAGTCGGTCCGAAAGTGTACACTTTTGACATGGCCAGACAATAGGCTTCTACATTGAGTTGTCCCGATACCGTGAGATAGGAGTCGCCACCGAAAAAATCCTGCGCGTAGTCCACTCCGCCTTCCGGGGTTAAGGGTAAGTTGGCGATATCCAGTGTGCTGACGCGAAATAATTCACCGGCACCTTCGCAGTCGTTGGCGGTGATGATCGGCGTGTAGACATTGACAAATCCACGCTGCTGAAAATATTGATGCACGCCAAAGGAGAGCGCACTGCGCATGCGGAAGACGGCACCGAAACTGTTGGAACGCGGCCGCAGATGGGCGATGCTGCGCAGGAATTCAAAACTGTGACGCTTCTTCTGCAGCGGGAAACCCTCGTCGACACCACCGAGCAGGCTGAGGTCGGTCACCTGCAATTCCCACTGTTGACCGGCCGCCGGCGACGCGATCAGGTCACCGATGACGCTCAGACAGGCGCCGGTCCCCAAGCCCTCGGGCAGGGTTTCGAGCAGCGCGGGTGCGACCACCAGCTGTAGCGAGGCGAAGCAACTGCCATCATGAACCAAGACCAAGACACCGTTTACGTCGTCAG
>CAZNFE010000387.1:0-3246 GCA_964571945.1 uncultured Pseudomonadales bacterium | reverse complement strand
AATATTGTCTGCGCTATGACGTATCAGGGCGCTGCGGTGAGGGCTCCGATGTCACCTGTGGGATTTACCATGAGTATGCCGCGCCCCAGCTGGGGGTCCTCCTCCCGAGACAGGGATGCGACCACGACATCTATTCCTTCCGCGAGCCGCTGCAGCGCATTTACGGCATATCCGGTTTCCAGTTGCAGATGGATATCCGGATAGGTGCTGCGAAACCGACTCAACACTTTCGGCAAAAAACTCTGACTTGCTGTCACCGAAGCATATACGGAAATTTTCCCGGATAATTTTCCCGCATGACTGCTCATCAGCTGCATCGTCTCATCCAGCTTCTGCAGGGTTTCGCTGGCAAACTTCCTGAACAACTTACCTTCTTCTGTAAGTGAAACAGTCCGGGGATTGCGGTCAAAGAGCTGTTGGTCAAGTTGTGCTTCCAGACGTTGCACCGTCCTGCTGAGTGCAGATGGACTCACATGACATTCCGCACTGGCTCGACCAAAATGCAGATTTCTTGACAAACTCAAAAACAGTTTTAGGGAATGAAAGTCCATGCTCGGATCAGGTGACGTCGAGGAGATGAATTCCAGGATTATTATGCATCCTGACGACATATTAGCATTGCGTTTATCGCAACGTAAAGTTTCCAATAATTCACTTTACGCAAGACACATCATTCAGTATAAAGTCGCTCTCGGAACAGGATGGGAGTAGAAAAACATGGCAATGTCTCTGGATTTTGACAGCAAGATCTTTGAAAAACAGGTGTTTGAACTGCCGGGCGGCAGGGAGTCGGTGATACAGGGTGGTCGGAACCTGTTCCCCCTGGTACACAAGGTATTCAGCGATATCAAACAAATCGGTGTCATCGGCTGGGGCTCACAAGGTCCCGCACAAGCTCAAAATCTGCGCGACACACTGAATGGGACTGAGACGAGCGTAAAAATAGGCTTGCGCTCCGGCTCTTCTTCCATGGCAGCCGCACGCGATGCGGGATTCACGGAAGAAAATAATACCCTGGGTGAAATGTTTGACGTCATCGCGGAATCGGAACTGGTTCTCCTGCTAATATCAGATGCAGCGCAAACGAAACTCTACCCGGAAATCTTCGCTGCGATAAAGCCAGGCAGCACCCTGGGATTGTCCCATGGTTTTCTTCTCGGTCACCTGGATAGCGTCGGGGAGAGCTTCCCGGACAACATCAATGTTATTGCTGTTTGTCCCAAAGGGATGGGGCCTTCAGTACGCCGACTCTATGTACAGGGAGAAGAAGTCAATGGTGCAGGCATCAATAGCAGCTTCGCTGTGCACCAGGATATTGATGGGAAAGCGCTGGATTATGCTCTGGCATGGGCTGTTGGACTCGGCTCACCTTATTGTTTTCAGACCACCCTGGAATCCGAATATAAATCCGATATCTTCGGTGAGCGTGGAATTCTGCTGGGAGCAGTCCACGGAATTGTGGAAGCACTCTACCGTAGATACAAATCCCTGGGGCAATCCCCTGAAGATGCCTTTCAGAACACAGCAGAATCCATTACCGGACCAATTTCCAGGATAATTTCTCATGAGGGCATTCTGGCTGTCTATGAGCATATGACCCAGGATGACAAATCCAGTTTTGAGGCGGCGTATGTCGCTGCCTACAACCCGGCCAGGGATATTCTTCAGGAGATCTACGACGATGTCGCCTGCGGCAATGAAATTCGAAGCGTAGTGAACGCCAGCAGTCGATTCGACAAGTTTCCAATGGGACAGATTGACGCCACCGAGATGTGGGTCGTCGGTGAGTCGGTAAGAGCCAGTCGAGACGAAGCAGGTATCCCGATTCATCCAGTAACAGCAGGTATTTATTGTGCCACGATGATGGCACAAATCGATGTGTTGCTTGAAGCAGGTCACCCTTATTCAGAAATTGTCAACGAATCCGTCATTGAATGCGTCGATTCTCTGAATCCCTATATGCATTTTAACGGCGTTGCTTACATGGTGGACAACTGTTCAAATACGGCAAGACTGGGCGCGCGCAAATGGGCACCACGTTTTGATTACATACTCACCCAGCAGGCATTCACACGGCTGGACAGCAATGAGCCCATGCAATGGGCGTTAATGGATGATTTCAAGAATCATGAAATTCATGACGTGCTGCGTATCGTCGGGGAAATGCGCCCATCCGTGGATATATCTCTGGGATAGCGATTAGAGTTGATATCAATCTCCGGGTGCACAAGTTCAATCCATATTTCCCACTCTAATGAGCGCTGGCTTTTCAGTTCGACATTTATCAAAATAAGGGGAAGCTCGCGAGAATTTGAGGTTCCATGGGTACTGCCAGAATATTCCACACCATAGAAGGCACGTTTGCGATGCAGCACGGCAGCATCCGCAACCCTGTTATCGCCTATGAAACATGGGGTGAACTGAACGAAGACAAATCCAATGCGGTTGCTCTCTTCACAGGACTCTCACCCTCCGCTCATGCCGCTTCGTCCGCAAAAGACGCATCAACCGGTTGGTGGGAAGGAATGATTGGCCAAGGCAGACCGATCGACGTAAACAAGTTCTTCGTGATCTGCATTAATTCACTGGGTAGCTGTTTTGGGTCAACCGGTCCGGCGTCTGTCAATCCGGACAGCGGTGCGCTTTACCGTCTCGATTTCCCCGTGTTGACCATCGAGGATATAGCCTCCGCTGGTCATGAAGTGATCAAAAGTCTGGGTGTTACCAGGCTCTACGCCGCAATTGGCGCTTCGATGGGGGGTATGACGGCACTTGCCTATACCATGCTCTTTCCTGATGCCAGCGAAAGCCTGGTCTCCATATCAGCTGCCAGATGTACCCTGCCCTTTGGCATCGCGCTGCGTTCACTGCAGCGCGAGATGATTCGAAACGATCCACTCTGGTGTGGCGGAAACTATGAAGGAAAAGGCCCTGTGACGGGTATGCGTATGGCCCGCAAACTGGGTATGGTGAGTTACCGATCGGCACCGGAATGGGAAAAACGTTTCGGCAGGGAACGTGTATCGGAAGAACGCCGGTCAGATGATGCTTTCTGTATAGATTTCGAAGTGGAATCCTATATGGAAGCCCACGCGAATAAATTCGTCGGTACATTCGATGCCAATTGTTATCTGTATCTTTCGCGGGCAATGGATCTATTCGATGCCGCAGATCACGGCGGGGGGGCTGTCGGCGGGCTCACGAAGAGACAGTGCACGCACAACCACAGTGACCGGTCGTGTCCAG
>CAZNFE010000386.1:0-3256 GCA_964571945.1 uncultured Pseudomonadales bacterium | reverse complement strand
CCAGCAGATCATTACGCTGTGTCTGTTTCAGGGGCTCCAGACCAAAATCGTCCATGATCAGTAATTCTGTTTTGGCAAGCTGCTTGAGCATTTTCATGTAGCTACCATCGACCCTGGCAATGGTCATGGCGTCCAGCAGGCGATGGGTCCTGTAGTAACGTACCGAGTATCCCTGCAAGCAGGCATGATGGCCCAGTGCGCAGGCAATATAGCTTTTCCCTGAACCGCACGGCCCTGTAATCAGCAGGTTCTGGTGTTGCATCAGCCAGTCACTCGATGCCAGCGACGCCATCGCGTTTTTCTTCAAACCACGTGGATGTGTATAGTCTATATCTGACATGGAAGCGGCAAGTTTCAGTTTTGCAGCCCTGAGCAGTCGGGTGAGTCGCCGGTTATCACGGTAGGTTGCTTCTGCAGAAACCAGTTGAGCCAGGCGTTCTTCAAAACTCAAGTCAGCATAGGTATTGGGTTGTTCGCGTTGCTGTTGTAGTGCGTCTGCCATTCCGCCCAGTCTCAGGGTGTGAAGTTGGGTTTGAATCTGTTGCATTGGATTCTCCTGGTGTTGAGTTGTTTAGCGATAGTGATTTGAGCCACGAATATTCTCGTGATGCTGATTTAGGGACGTGTTGGCTTCACCGGTCGTTGCTGGACATTGATCACGTTTGTGCTTGAGAATATTGCGAATATGAGCCACACGGCGAAGGCCTCTGGCATGACCGACTCGACAAGCATTTTCCAATCGCTCATTCCCATAATGCTGGTTGAGATTGAGTAATCCGAGACAGGCTCGATAAGCCTGCTCCGGATGCGCCTTGTCATCAATCATTTGCTGGACCATTTGCCGGGTGTTGGGCCCAATCCTGGATCCCCAATTTAATAGCCGCTCAGGAGTCCAGCTACCGTGGGCGCGATGTCGTTCTGGCATGTGTGCCGGGTTGGTGGTGAAACCTGCATGGTATTTGCGAGGATGTGTAGTAATCAGCGTATCCAGATTAAAGATCTGTACACAGCTGCCACTGGCTTGTACTTCAAGTTGTTTGCCCGCTAACTGGTGAGGGACCGAGTAAAAGTGCTTCAGATACTCGATATGATAATCCACACCCGCTCTGACCTTTTTAATATCGACATATTGATAACGATATTCTGGTAGTGGGCGCAGCGCCGGTTTATCCAGCGTCTCGAATTGGCTACGACGACTGCCAGGCAGTTTCTGGAAGGGTTTGTTATTGAGCTGTTCAATCAGTTCCTTGATGCGCGCATTGAGCGCAGCCAGGGTAAAGAAAGTTTCATGACGGAGCTTTGCCAGAATCCATCGTTCCACTAGCAAAACGCCATTTTCTGCTTTTGATTTATCTTTAGGTTTCCTGGGCCTGGCTGGAATAACTACCAGATTGTAGTGCTCAGCCAGTGTCTGGTAACTGCGATTCAACTCAGGTTCATATCGGCAGGCTTTGTTCACCCCGCTCTTGAGATTATCGGGCACACAGATGGTCGTTGTGCCACCAAAAAACTCGAATGCGCGAACGTGAGATTCGAGCCAATCGCATAATGACTGACCCCAGGTTGCTTCAGCAAACGAGTAGCTGGAGGCGCCAAGCACAGCGACAAAGATGGCTGCTTGTCTGAACTCTCCGGTCTCTGGATTGATAACAGGCACTGTCGGTCCACAATAATCAATAAAGAGTTTCTCGCCAGCCTTATGCACCTGTCGCATCGAACGTCGCTGTTGACCCAGCCACACCTGATAATGATGGCAGAACTGTGAGTAGCTGTAGGCATTGTATGGATGGCTCTGGCAATACTCTTCCCAGACCAATTGTCTGGTGACACCGGTACTGCGAAGCTCATTCTGCACGGTTACCCAGTCAGGCTTGAAGAAACCGGTTCTGCTGCTGGATGACTTGTCCGGAAACAGCGCCTTGATCAGCGCTTTCTGATCCATCTGCTGCGCAAGCGGCCAACTAATACCGGCTTGTGTTGCACGATTAAGGTACTGATTGACCGAGCCTACACTGACCCGAACACTGCGTGCAATCTCACGCTGACTCAGTTTTACTTCATATCTGAGACGCAGGATCTCCTTGATGTATCGCATTGATAGTTTACCTCTAGCCATCGACCACTCGCTCCTTCACACAAATTCACGAATGGTAACAAAAGTTATTGAATTTCAATGCATTAGAGATGATTCTGGTTCAAAGTGAACGCTGGTTCTGGCAATTTGAACACCGATTCTGGAAAATCCGGAAAAGTGTTCAAATAAAACCGGAATGAATGTTCACTTTGAACCGGAATCAGCGTTCACTTTGAACCAGAATGAGTGTTCAGATTGGGCCGGAATACCCACCTGCAGCAGGATGGTCGAATTTCAAATGTTGAACTCTCCAGACGGATACATCTAAGCCCCAGCCCCTGTCTGGAACGTGTCAAGCGGTTGGAATCCGGCGGCTATATTGAAGGATACGGTGCCAGAATCAGCGCCGATCGACTTGGTCAGGGTATGTATGCATTTATCCAGATCACACTGGATCGCACCACGGCTGACATCTTCGATCGTTTTCGAGAGGCAGTCGTGAAAATTCCCGAAGTAGCAGAGTGTCACATGGTTGCCGGTGGATTCGATTATCTGCTGAAACTCAGGGTTTCAGATATAGGCGCATACCGCAAATTACTGGGTGAATTAGTGGTGTTGCCTGGCGTTTCGCAGACCCACACCTACATTGTGATTGAAGATATCAAACAGGATACCGGAGTTGTGATTTAGGGGACTCTTAACAACGAGATCAATCCTGGTCCGCCAAATCAATCTCATAGAAGTTCCCAAATCTGGCTTTGATATCTTCACTCTTTTGATAGACCCACCGATAGTATTCCTGCAATTCAAGACCTGACGCTGCGGCTTTATCCAGCAACACCGTTACATATTGGTGGGTTTGTAATACGGAGGCCGGATGTAATGCACTGATGGGTCCCTCTACCGCATGCTTCACGGCTTCGGCTTTATGTGCTCCTACTGCCAGCAACAACACGCGATGCGCATCCGTGATAGTCCCTATGCCCATGGTGATGGCCATATCCGGTAATGTTTCCCCACTCGCTGACTGGACCCGGTTATCCTGCATTGTACTCCTGGTCAGAGTCTTGATCCGCGTTCTTGATGAGAGGCTCGAGCTGGGCTCCGTGAAACCTATATGACCGGTGGGTCCCGGGCACAGGATCTGCACATCAATAGCACCAGACATATGTCGCCAATGAA
>CAZNFE010000385.1:0-3315 GCA_964571945.1 uncultured Pseudomonadales bacterium | reverse complement strand
GCAGGCCGTCGATGTCCTGACCCGCGCCCTCTGAGCCCACGTGGCCCATCACGACTCCATCGATCCGGGCCGGGTCCGGCAGGGCAGCGCGCTCGACGGCGGCGCGAACAGCTGCCGCGCCCAGTTCGGAAATCGGCACGCTGCCCAGCGCCGAGCGGAATTTGCCGATCGGGGTTCGGGCGGCGGATAACAGGACTGCTTCATTCTTTCCGTGTTCGGACATGTTCACTCCATATTGGGTTGAAGGTTGAAGGTTGAAGGTTGAAGGTTGTTCATTGGATGCAATGGATGTTTACCTGCCCTGAAGTCCTCTCAAGCGGCGGCGTTCAGCATGGCTGGGGCAGAGAGCAAAACCGCAGTTCCCCCGCAGCGGATCAATTTTATTTCGACATCTCCCAGGCTTCCTTCACCCGCCGCCAGGTCTCCGCCAGCGCCTCGGGTACCACCCGCGTCTCCCCGACAGCGGTCATGAAATTCGTGTCTCCGAACCAGCGCGGCACCAGGTGGATGTGGATGTGCTGCTCGATCCCGGCGCCTCCGGCCTCGCCCAGGTTGATGCCGATATTGAAGCCCTGGGGATGGTAAAGTTCCTGCAGGATAGCGGTCCCTGTTGAAGTCAGCTCCATCAGCTCTGCCCGCGTGGCGGAGTCCAGCTTGTCGAGGGTAGATTTGTGCATGTAAGGGACCACCATGATGTGGCCGCTCGTGTAGGGGAAACGGTTGACGATCACGAAAGCCTTCAGGCCGCGATGGACGATCAGGTTTTCCGGGCCGTCTTCCATCTCGAGGACGTTGCACAGGATGCAGCCGTCCCTGGTTTTTTCACTCGTTACGTATTTCATGCGCCAGGGGGAGAAGAGATGATTCATGGTGGGGTGGTTAAGGGCTCAAGCCCTCCTACCTCTTAATTGTAGCCCACATTCAGTCATCCAAAGCCGCAGAATCCGGGAAGATTCGGTAAGCCTGGTGCATGGGCACCGGGCAGCGCTTTTAGACCAGACGTATCGCCTGGAGCTGCGATAATGCAGCGATCCCTTTTTCGTGTTCCTTCTGTATACGTTTGGGGGACGCGGCGAAGGCGAGCCTTTGTGCTTAATTCAAATCAGGAAGTTACGGCGGATCGCCCTGATTACCAAGCAGGCCGGTAAATGCCGGGTCTGTGAAAACATTTTCTGTGGTGATATCTGAGAATGTGTTCTGTGAAATATCGATTGTGTTTCCGCCGCTGATACCGATAGCGTAGTTGGCATGATGGATGGTATTTTGCTGAATACTGACCTGCTCTCCGGCGGCGATACCGATACCAAACTCGGTGTTTTCGACGAGATTACCGGTAATCGTGATGTTCCCTGGTGAGTTGGAACGATTGGCCGACACGTGGATGCCAAGGCAGATCTGCCAGGCATCGGTGCAGCCTTCATTGTCAATCGTGTTGCCAGCAATCACGAGGCTGTCGTCCCCATCATTCGCCCGTCCACGCACCAGGATAGCCTCATCCCGCACGGTGGTGATGGTATTATCTCGCACCTCACCTCGTCGCCAGAAGTCAAGGATATCCACAGCACGATGTACGCTGGTAAAAACATTATCATGGATGGAGAAATCCTTGGAAAATTCAATGTGAATGCCCATCGACTTTCGTCGCAAAGGCTGACCGGTTTGATCAAGAAAGACATTATCGTGGATATCAATGTCGGCATAGCGGCTCAACGAAACAGCCGAATGCCCCCAGTGGCGAAAGCTGTTATTGAATATCTGGATACCGCTGCCGGCAGGTAGTTCGTTCCTATCCGCGTAGGCTATGATTGCGCTATCCTGTTTGATGTCCAGATTAATGATGTTCATATTCAACATCCCTGGCAGCATATCGAATGAACCGTTGCTGATGATGACGTTTTGGATGAGGTCCTCCTGGCCAGTGAACTGGATGCCAAAACTTTTGATACGGATGGATTTGACCAGAGACTGAAGCGCTTCGGCTGTCCACGGGGCGCCATGATCATCCCTCAGGTCGTATTCAGCCAGTTTTGGCAGGATGATGTCCCAGTTGTACCTGTTCTCATATTTATTGTAGGCCTGGGTGGTGGTCAGACTAAAGCCGTCAAAAGAATCAGCGTCCTGGTTGTAGATCAGGGCCAGGGCAGCCTGCTGGGCAGGTGTCGTTTCCGACAAATCAGTTCCGAAATTTTTGATTTCCCAGTGATCGATCAGGATATTTTTTGCCGTGTGGGCAAAATGGATTGCATAGATGGGCACAGTGCCATCCTGGACAATTTCACTCAGCGCCACATCAGTCACATCATAGAACCAGATGCTGTTCGCGTTGCGGGTTTCGAAGCGTATATTCTTTACCAGCAGGTGTTGGATGTCGATGAAGTCAAACAGCAGTTTGATCTTTCCTTCATCACGAAAGACCGGCGGCTCTCCATTGGCATTGGATACCCCGATGATCTCAATATGCTCTTTTTCCTCCAATTGAATATATACTGACTTGACGGCATTGGAATGTTTTTTGACCACCGCTGTTGAATCGTTTTGGTAGGTGAAGGCTTCACCCGAATCGGGTGCGTGAATGTAAACGGTGCTGTAATTAGGCAGTTCTGCCAGCAATCTTTGCAGCCCGTCATTATCATCGATATAAATATCGTAGACATGCTCATAAGGGCCTTGCGTCGCCGATAAAACATCTATTGCTTCGTCGCAAGGACCATCACAGACAGAGCTTGCAGGTTGATCGGGCGTATAATTTTGAGTTGTCGGAAGGTTGCAACCGCCTAAAAAGAATAGACTCATAATGATTAGAGCGACTTGTTTCTTCATTAGATGGATGCTCCTGTTGGTTCTACTCAGCCCGAGGGAAACTGTTGCCTTTCCTTTTTTGCAGGGATAAATTCCAATCAGCGTAACCTTAAGTGAACAGATGTCATTTTAGGGCATCGGTTTAATAGCGGCGTGTTGACCACGTAAAGTTGATGTAAATTATTGGAAATACTCAAGCGGGAGCACGATAGATTGCATTCATCGTGTTTATCAGCCAGGTGTTTTTGGTGCTTTCGCTATTCGCGAACTTCGTCTGCTGTATCCATGAGTTGAGCCGCCTGATGTTTGGCTCAGCGGCAGCGGCTATGCGGGCAAGACAGCTTCACCAACCAGAACCATCGCAGTCAAATCGCGCCCGCTTTCGCGCCCGGCGTAGCCGCTGTCCGCTGCAGCCGTGGTTAGCTGCCATCTGGCTGTACTGGGGGTGGATTTTCCCGAAGCAGGTTCGCATCAAGCCCACCTTCCATATAGAGCATGTTGAACGACTGCCAACCT
>CAZNFE010000384.1:0-3316 GCA_964571945.1 uncultured Pseudomonadales bacterium | reverse complement strand
AATGACAGGGGCCGTGAGCCCAGTGGGTTAGGCGGCACCCCGAATAAGGATGAGACGGGTGGTTCAAACCCCCCCAGCCCCACCAGGTTTACGATATTCACCGCCGGCGAAATCGTGAACAAAAAGAGGATGGTCGGTGGCCGAGGTGTCGGACCATCCAATCCACCCAGACCCACCAGGTTTACACTATTCACCGCCGGCGAAAATATTGAACGGTAGATCGTTCAAGCTCCGTAGAAGCCGGAATGGAACAGCACGTCTGGGCTCAATATCCAGCGGTCACTTCAGTTGTTAGAATGCACAAACATCGTCCTGGACGGGAATAAAAACCTGATGTTTGAAAATGCACTAATGCTGTTATCCGGGGCCGAGAAAAAATCTCTGGACGAACTCGATCTGGATCACACTCAGTTGGATCAATTTACTGAATGGTTGCGTTCTCTTGAAATCGTGTTCGAGACAGATGGCCACAATATTTCAATCCCGGCAGGCATCGATCTGCTGGATTCAGACGCCATCCACAGCCTGATGCCAAACAGGGTAGCTGCTTGCCTGGATAAGGTGGAAGTACTCACTGAAATTGATTCCACTAATTCCTATTTATTCAAGAAATCGCTATCTGATAAGCCCGGAACCCTCTGCCTGGCAGAGAGGCAAACCGCTGGTCGGGGGCGACGGGGCAGAAGCTGGGTTAGCCCGTTTGGTACTAACCTGTATATGTCCCTGCTCTGGAGAATGCCATTGGGTCAAGCATCGATCGAAGGATTGAGCCTTGCCATAGGCGTAGCGGTAGTGCGTGGCTTAAATGGAGAAGGGTTTACCGGATTCAAGCTGAAGTGGCCCAATGACCTTTTGCTTAATGGCGGGAAAGTCGCTGGTATATTGATAGAGATGAAACCTGCCACCAAAGAGCATGTAGAACTGGTGGTAGGGGTAGGAATAAATCTGAATATGCCGGAGACTAGTGCTTCAAAAATAGATCAACCGTGGCAGGATTTGTCCGATGGTATGAAATCCAAATCGAGAAATCAGCTAGCTGCGGCCGTGGTCAGCTCGATGGTAGACGTATTGGTGCAGTATCCCCAGGCAGGATTTGCCGGTTTAAAGGACGAGTGGGATGCGCTTGATGCGTACTATGATAAGCCGGTAGAGTTGCATCTTGGACCGAGAACTATGAGAGGCTTGGCCAGAGGAGTGGATAATGCGGGAGCGATAAAGATTTTGATTGATGGCGGGATACAATGTTTTCATGGGGGAGAAATTAGTTTGAGATTAGCCGATGATTCTCGATCTTGATGTAGGTAATTCCCGTGTTAAGTGGCGAGTCAGTGACCCGAATGGTAATTTGGTTGATCGGGGTGCAATTTCCAGAACCCGGCAGCACTGGATTGAAAGTCTGAAAGTAGTGGCTATCAGCCGTGTACGAATTTCAAATGTGGCGGGTGAAACTGTAAAGCAACAGCTACAGATTCATTGTGATGAGCAATGGGGAATAGTACCTGAGTTCGCAGTAACTGCACCTGAAGCAATTGGAGTTCGCAACGGTTATGCCGATCCACAACGTTTAGGTGTGGATCGATGGTTAGCGCTGTTAGCTGCCTTTGACAGAAGTGATTCCGGTTGCTCCATCGTGGATTGCGGCAGCGCTATAACAGTTGATTATGTGTCTGTTGATGGCACTCACAAGGGCGGTGTGATTGCACCCGGAATTGAACTGATGAGAAAGGCATTACTCTCTGATACACAGGAAATAATAATTCACACGATTCCTGCAGGTATTGATCAACAAATACCTGCTGCAGATACAACTGATGGAGCTGTGGAATTAGGGCTCAGGTACATGGAAGCCGGATTGGTTGAGATTAGCTGTAATCGCTTCGAGAATTTCTTCGGGCAAACAACAGCACTATTCCTGACGGGTGGGGACGCGGAAAAGATCAGCAAATTGATTGTCAGAGATCATCTGGTCGCGCCTGATCTGGTGCTGGACGGTCTGGCTCTTGCACTTCCCTGACGTACCATTGCCAGATCCCATGCGATGAATAGTGGCAGAGTACGCATGAACGAATAATTGATTGTGGCACCGAATCACTCATGAATCTCTCTTGTTGTTGCCAGAATCAATAGGGGTCGACCAGAATTGTAGCTTGCCGAGGAACTGTTTCGTGCGCTGGATTTTAATTACATTGGTGATTGCAAATATTGGTTTTCTTGCATGGCAGTTTGTGCCGCACAAGACAACAAAGGCAATTTCGGCCGATGAACCCACTCTCAGCGAGCAGCGTGATGATATAACCCTGCTCCGTGAAACAGATCGTTCAGCTTCCATTGAGTTACAGCAACTGGTTGATAGGCCGATCATCAAGGAGCCCCGACAAGCTGGTGAGCAGGGTTGTAGAGCGATCGGACCTTTCTTGAGCATCTACGAGAGTCAGAATATTGTAAACCAACTGGGTTCAGTGGGTGTTCATTTACAGGCCCGGGCCGTAGATCAACCCACTGGTGAATATGACTATAGGCTGCTAATTCCGCCATTGAATTCCCTTGAGGAGGCATTCCGAAAATTAAGAGAGTTACAAGCCAGCCATATCGACAGCTACGTGATCACTGCCGGTAAGGATGCGTTGGGAATTTCATTGGGTGTATTTTCCACCAGGCAAGGAGCCGAGGTCACCATGAAACAAATTGAACTCGAAGGCTTTAAAACAGAAATGGTGAAAATATCCAGATTGAGCAGGACTTACTGGCTGTTTGATCGTCCCGATTCACTATTGGATATCCAGGCAGATACCTGGCAGAAACTGAAGAGCAGCAATCCTGATATTCAAAAGACAGAATTACCTTGTGAATGAATTGATCCACAAGCCCACTTCGCATACAATGCCCGCCCTTGATCGGAAAGGCGTAATTCTATGCCGCTATAGCTCAGTTGGTAGAGCAACTGATTTGTAATCAGTAGGTCCCGAGTTCGACTCTTGGTGGCGGCACCATCAATATAGAGCTGGCAATGATTCAGGATGCTCTTGCATAGATCTTCAAGAATTGGAAATGTGGCAGGATTGCTGCAAATATCAATTGACAATGGCAGTGAGCAAAGGCAGAATTTAGCGCCTCTTTTTTGGGAGGGGTTCCCGAGTGGCCAAAGGGATCAGACTGTAAATCTGACGCGTAAGCTTCGGTGGTTCGACTCCACCCCCCTCCACCAGGCTTGAGGCGGGTGTTGTAACGATCTGATTTTTAGCAATGGGGTGAGAGTCTGTCGCGGGTATAGTTCAGTGGTAGAACCTCAGCCTTCCAAGCTGATGACGCGAGTTCG
>CAZNFE010000383.1:0-3347 GCA_964571945.1 uncultured Pseudomonadales bacterium | reverse complement strand
AAAGCGTTGCATCTACGTCAACGACTTCACGAATCAGATTCACGTGCTCATCGGTGAGATAGAGATCACTCCTGCTGTCAGGCAAGCCATTAATATCAGCCCCTTCCAGATACGCGACGCGATAATCAGATTGCGGTGTGATACCCACAGCTTGCAAGGTTCCATAGGCGCTCCTGTCAATTTCAACCGCATTGAACCCTTCAACGGCAACAGCATTCTGAGGAATGGGAATCAATGCTTTATCATCGTTATACTCGAGATAAAATGTCAGAGTCTGTTCGTTGGCGTCTCTGCTATGCCAGCGCCAGTTATTCCGACCGGTATGTTCGACCTGCTTGAATCGAGGATTAAGCAGCAACCACTCATCATTCGACGATGTATCATAACTTGCCTCCTGCAGCAGTAAGGGCTGACCCGGCGGTTTGCTGGCTGCGACTCGAAACAAAATCTGATCTGAAAGCTTCAATTCGCCAACTCGCCCGATGGCTGTTTTCGTTTTGAACGGATCAGTCCTGGATCTGATTAATCCGGCGAGCCACTCGGCAGATTTTTTCTTCAACAGCAGATGAGACTCCCGCAACGCATTTTCTGTGACGATGCTCGAAGCGGTAACCAATACGATAAGTCCGATCCAGACTGATGGTGTATATCTCACAGAGCGATTTGCATAGATAATCCAGAGCATAAATGCTGCTGCCATCAACAGAAACCAGGCTCTGCTGTCAACCTGTGTTGCCATTGAACAGAGGCAAATGCCGATATAGATGTGATTCAATTCCAATTGGCCCGGATCCGACATTTTGTCGTTACGCACAGAATAAAAAAACACATCCATGCCAAGCTTCTCTGTAGTACTGTAATTGAGCGCCAGCACCAGTGGGTAAAAAACCAGGGGCATCACCTGGAGCAGAAAAAAGATAAAATGCGCAGCTCTGCTGGTTGAAAAGTAATAGATGACCAGACCGACCAGAACAACGCTGGTGACATCAGCCAACAAATAGAATTCTTTTTTGGAGAAAACCCATCTTCTGTTTACGTGGGTTTTTAATTCGAGCAATACTGCCATCGGGATGGCATAAATCAACATTTCTACCTGCCAGCCCCAACACAAAATCAGCAGGCCCTGAACATAACCGGGCAGATTCTTCATTGATTTTCCAGGCTACTGTTCAGAGAGGCTAAACCGGCAGCCACATTTCCCGGAGTCAGAACGTGGATTCCATTGGCCGTTGATATCTCGGTTCTGCTTAACACCATCACTTCCGTTGGTATGCTGAGTTGGGAAAGTCTGCTCACAAGATCCTGGCGATCTTCATCCCATGCCATCAGCACCAGGACACAGCCACTCAACAAATGTGCATGTCTAAGTACGCTCTGGCTTAAAGATTTAAACGCTAGGGAGGATCGTTCAATAGTCGCCAGCACTTCCAATAATTGCTGGCCGTGAGCAAGCCCACGTCCAGAAGTAAACGTGTGGACACGATCAGCAAGAAACATAAGATCCAATAGCGCATCACTTCGTTCCAGTGTTACCGCGAAACTGGCTGCGACTGATATGGCTTCCTCAAGTAACTCCCAATCATCGGCGCAGTTATCAAGTACCAATGCCTGCCGGACGAAATACTCATCCCGATATTCCCTGACTACAGGTTTATTCCTTTTTGCAGAACTTGGCCAGTGAATACGTCTTGGTCGATCTCCTTCTCGGTAGTCTCGCAGGGAAATGAATTCGTCCGATTCACCTACAGATCGTGTCTCAGTTACGCCTCCGCGATGGTAGTGACGTCCCCCTGGGGGTATATATGCTGCCGGTATTGCATATCTTTTTGGAAGTACCGTTAACTGATCCTGCTGCTTAATTCTCGTTAGTCCAAAAGCCAAACCGGTCGGGTCAGGATGCGAGACAACTAATTGTTGCAGATTTACAATTCCTCTTCTCAAAGGTTTTGCGTTCATTTGCACGACAGTTTCACCACCGGGCGGGATCGCGGGAATGTTATGTGCTTCACTCATCAAACCGGTCTTTTTCCGTTGCAACCAGATAAAACGATGAAAACCTATAAATCTGTCATACGCGTTCCTTCCTTCCTCCCCCGGTTCCCGGGTGTGCAGATACTCTTCCAACTCTGGTACGACCAGCCGGGGTTGATCGGAAATGTAAAGATCTCTCTCGATTTCAGTACCTTCATTTTTTACCCGCACCTGATAAGTAAAACTTTCTCCAGCTGTGGCAAAACCAGGCAGTTTTCGTTTCACGGCAACGTGTGGCTTGTTGTATCGAGTCATAAAGCCCGCCATCAGATACAAACACAACAGGAATGCGAATAACTGGTAGTTCAGTGTCAGATCTGTATCGACACCTAACGCAGCCGTCAGGACGATGCCGGTGATTATAAATTTTCCCAAATCGGAAGATCTGCGAGTCCTGGTTTCATTCGGTCGGGTGATGCGCACATGCGCCGGATAAATAAATCGATGCCAGCTATTCAAATGGGCACCTTGATGTCATCAACTATTTCCATAACCAAATCTTCGCTCGAGGTACCCGAGTATCGAGCATCAGTTCCAATGGCCAGTCGATGAGCAATTACAGGAATTGCAAGTTCCTGTATGACTTCAGGTCTCACAAAGTCGTAACCGTCCAACAGCGAAAGCGTCTGGGACGCTCTCATCAGCACCAATCCTGCTCGTGGGCTGGCACCCATCTGAATATTCGGATGATCACGAGTAGCCGCCACCAGGCTGACCATGTATTTCTTTAACTCTACACTTATTCTTACTTTCCGCGTGGCTTCTTTCACCGCTAGAACCTCAGGTTTGGATACGCAGGGTTTGAGTGAAGTAAGGGGATGAGTGAATTGTTGTGAATCCAGGATGGCCAGTTCATCTTGTTGAGATACATAACCAAGGTTGAACCGCATGGCAAATCGATCCATTTGTGCTTCCGGTAACGGGTATGTACCATGAAATTCGATTGGATTCTGTGTTGCTATCACAAAAAACATATCATCCATCGCGTACCGAACACCATCCATGCTCACCTGACTTTCCCCCATTGCCTCCAACAAGGCCGATTGGGTTCGGGGTGAAGCTCTGTTGATTTCATCAGCCAGCAATATCTGGGTAAATATGGGACCCTTTCGGAAATTAAATTCCTGGCTGTTCTGATTAAATATCGAAACGCCGAGAATGTCTGTCGGCAGCAAGTCCGGCGTGAATTGGACTCTCTTGAAATCAGCCGTTATCGAGGCCGCAAGGCATTTAGCCAGGGTAGTTTTACCGGTCCCCGGCACATCTTCCAGCAGCACATGACCACCGGAAAAAAAAGCAGCCATCAGGTGTCGAAC
>CAZNFE010000382.1:0-3350 GCA_964571945.1 uncultured Pseudomonadales bacterium | reverse complement strand
GCACATTGATCAGAGAAAGCATCCAGGAAACAATGACAATCAACGACACAGAGAGAGATGTGAGGATTCCAAATCCGCCCAACCATAAAAACATCAGAATAGGCAGATCGGAAAAGGCAAAGATGCTGTCCAACATATACCGAAACTTACGGCTGAAATTCCATGCCGATGTGCCATGCTCCCGTTTCCTGCGCTCATAAGGAACAAAACCGCGACTGAAACCAACCCAGAACAGCTGACCGATCAATGATGAATTGGTCTCTTCCAGCAACAACAGCGATTGCCGCACCTTGGCATTACAGGCAAAGACATCAACTCCCCCATCAGGCACATCCCTAATCACAAAGCGGCGATAAAAAGACCAGAAGGCTTTCGAGAACAAGTGAGTCAACCGAGGATCATCCCGTTTTCCACGCATACCAATCGCAATATCATGATGCCCTTCGTCCAACATAGAAAAAAACTCACCAATCAATTCGGGTGGCTCCTGAAGGTCTGCAGCCATGACTGCAAAGCATTCACCGCGCGCAACCTCCAGGCCACGGCGTATCGCAGCAAACGAACCAAAATTACGTGACAGTAAGATCAATTGAGAAGCAAAATGTTGATCCGACAATTGCGACTTCAACAGCTTAAAGCAGTTATCGGGTGAACCATCGACAACCAGCACAACCTCAAGCGAATCAATCTGTCTGCTCAATGAATCCAGCACCTGAAGTAACGACGGAATATTCTCTTCGTTTTTATATACCGGAATAATTAGCGAATGGCGTGGCGTTGACATACGGACAATCTACACGTTTTTCGAAATATACAAATCAAATGCCTGTTGCATATGACACAGTTCATCATTGCTGAGGCAGGCATAGCACGGCAGTGAAAAAATCTCGTGACTTGCCTTACGCGAATTATCCAGGTTCATTGACCTGCATGACATTGACTGCATCGACAATTGATCCAAATCAAGTATAGGATAGTGGATATCAGTCATAATACCGTGTTCTGACAGCGCCCCCCTGATACGTTCACGTTCCGAATGGCGAACGACGAACAAATGCCCGACATAGCCTGCAACAGGCTTGGTAACCACATCAAGTCGACCTTCCAACATTTTTGAAATAGATTCCGCTACCCTAATTCGCCTTCTGTTCAATTCAGGTAAGTGTTTGAGTTTGACCCGTAAAATAGCTGCCTGAAGCTCATCCAGTCGACTATTTCTGCCAAACGGGGTCACGCTTTCGTATTTATTTTGCCACCCATACTGCCTAAGCTGACAGCAAGTCTCAGCCAAGGTGCGCGAGTTAGTTATAATTGCACCGCCATCCCCCAAGGCACCAAGGTTTTTGGTCGGATAAAAACTGAATGTAGCAATATCCCCCATCGAACCAACCGGCTTTCCATCCACTGTTGCTCCGTGCGCCTGTGCACAATCCTCCAGAATCCGTACATGGGCATACCCTGTATCATTCAGCGCTGTTCGTAAGTTGACGACATTGACAGGCTGCCCATAAAGGTGGGTTGTCACCACACACCGAGTTTTATCTGACACCGCCTGCAGCGCGCTATCGATATCAAGCAGCAGATCATCGGACCGCACGTCAACATAGACAGGAATGGCACCGATAATATTGCAGGCGGTAGTTGTGTAACCACCGGCATTCGCCACAGTAACGACTTCATCACCCCTGCGAACACCCAGCGAACGCAAGCCAATTTCAAGTGCATCAGTGCCATTTCCAACACTTATGCAGTATTTGGTAGTGCAAAATGCCGCAAACTCCTGTTCAAACGCCTTCACCTGGTCGCCCAGAAGATAGTAGCCGGAGGCCAGCACGTCCGTGATCACACTGTTAATTTCATCGGCCATCATCTTGTTCTCACGCGATGGTAAATTCAGCACTACATTCACATCCCCTCCCTATTCAGCGCCATGAAACGCTATTCTGTGTCATCAACCCTCTCATGCGAACCTCTCGGTTCCACCCAGATGCATCCATGACAATACATTGACCAAACTCTAGATTACCTCACCATAATGAAGATGACGACACCATACCCATTCCTCCCTCGCAAACCAGCGACTTTCTTGTGCGCTCCGGCCACTATCCCGATGAGTTGCGCATGATTCAGAGCAACACCCTTAAAATTGCGGTCCTGTTTGCCGCCATCGCCATGCTGCTGCCTCTTCCAGTCATGCAATACATCGGTGAAGAGAGCTGGTATACTATGAGCAGTTACGAAATGTTTGTGAATCATAAGTGGTGGCATCAGACCCTGTTCGGCCACAACCTGAGTAAGCCGCCCCTGTTCAACTGGTTAACCATCGCAGTCGCACAACTGATTGGTTGGCAGCATCTCGAAATAGCTCCCAGAATCGTCTCTGTACTGGCCTCCTGGCTATCCGCTGTCGTGGTTTTTCAAATGTCTCGCCGATTCTACGCAGGTCAGTCTCATGCCCCTTGGCTGGCAGCATTGATCTACCTGACGATGGGAGAGATCAGTTTCTGGTATGGATGGCTCGGCTATGCTGATGCGACATTCGGAGCCTTTATCTTTGCTTCAATCGCTTGCCTATGGGTTGCGATAGAAGACAAGAAGCTGCATTGGCTGGTCATCTCCCTGCTACTGATTACATTGGCATATATGGTAAAAAATGCGAGCTGCTATGGTATTTACGGCTTAGCCGGGATTGTATTACTGCAACGTTTTCAGCAATGGAGATTACTACTCAACCCTCTGTTCCTGGGCTTCGGGTTGCTTGCTCTGGCTTTTCCCTGGGCTTACCAGACCTATTTTATCGGCTTTGGTTCCAGCAGCAGTGATACAGTCATCCATGCGGCTCTGAATTTTAAAGGCTTTGGCTTACTCGACTTTGTCACTCACTGGATCAGCTACCCGGCCCTTTTCCTTGCCCGGGCCTTTCCCATCACCCTGCTACTTATCTGGTTTGTGTGGCGACATAAACAGCGCTATCATCTGAATGCCACGCTGATCACATTGATTTCACTGCTTGTGGTTTGCATTGCTCCATTCTGGATTTCGGCAGGAGCAAGCCCCCGTTATATTGTTCCATTCTACGGCCTATTGGCACTGCTGCTGACCGGTTTCGTGCTGCAACTTGAACAGGCCAGATTAAAGCTGTGCTTTCAGGTCATGGCACTGATTATCCTGATCAAAGTCCCTTACAGCTTTGGCATTCTCCCCTATATCAAAGACTGGCGCCCGGAGCGCGACATTGTCGCTGTTGTTGACGATATAATGCAAATAACACATGGCAAACCCTTACGCACCCTTAATGATGTCTCCACAGGACTCAGCATTGGCGCCTATATTGATGTGCGAACGCCGCC
>CAZNFE010000381.1:0-3353 GCA_964571945.1 uncultured Pseudomonadales bacterium | reverse complement strand
CTGGTAAAACACGCCCTGAGTAGAGGCGTCTGCAACTTTATCTAATGTTTAGCCATGGCCGGTACACCTTCCGGGATAACAACCCAATTCTGGGCACTGTCACACCAGACATGAAATTGAGGATTCAATTCACTGGTATCATCGAGCGTGCCTGCCTTGATATAAACAGCATCTGGCTGAGTGCCGATAGCAGAGAGTATGGGTGAACCGCAATTCCCGCAAAACTGACGATTTACCGGGTTGCCACTGTCGCCGGTATCTTCATAGACACTGAGCGTACCACTGGTGAGTCTGAAATTATTGGCGGGCACACCGGCAATTATGGAAAACGCCGATCCCGCCTGGCGTTGACAGTTCTTGCAGTGACAGACCCCCTGTGCTGTGAAGTCGCCATCAATCTCGTAGGTGATCGCACCGCAAAGACACTGCCCTGTTTTTTTACTCATCGTCTGACCTCAATATTTTCGGTTCAATATGCTGTGCAGCTCGAGTCATCCCGGACTTTCACTGAAGTGTGTATTTATACCACGCTTCGGGCCATATCACCTATTGTCAGGGCAATCTCCACCGCGTATGGTTAACGAGGCATCCGATGGGCGTTTTTGTCATCCGCAAACTTTCACCGTTGCAGGTACCGTTAACCGGAACAATTGCCACTAACAATCCTCCGGCTTTACCGGAGGTATTTCGATCGGGAACCCCTCAAAGGGGCAGATGATCAATGAAAGGGAATAACCATGGATCGATTAAAGAATAAGGTGGCCTTGATCACCGGTGGCGCCAGGGGTCTGGGAGAAGCCATGGCGCAGAAGTTCCACCAGGAAGGCGCAACGGTCATCATCAATGACCTGGTACTGGAAGCCGCCCAGCGTGCCGCTGAACCCATGCAAGGTCATGCCATTGCCGCAGATGTGGCTGATAGCGATGCGGTACAGCGAATGTTTGAAGAGGTCGATGAGTACGCAGGCAGACTCGATATTCTCGTCAATAATGCGGGGATCAGTGGTGCGGAGGATGGATCCGGGGAAGAACAGATGCGTGCAAGAATGGCTGCAGCAGCAGCGGGTGAAGTTGTCCACAATGACGCCATACTTGACATGACCGATGCTCAGTGGGACCGGATGATTGACGTACACATGCGCGGCACCTTTCTCTGTTGTCGGGAAGGCCTGAAGCTCATGATTCACCAGCCTACTGGCTCGATCATCAATATCGCATCCGTGATGGGCACCTATGGCAAGCCCGGAGCTGTGCATTACAGTGCGGCAAAATCCGGCATCATGGGATTTACCCGGGCGCTAGCTCATGAGATGGCGACTCGTAAAATCAGGGTGAATGCCATTGCCCCTGGCTGGATAGAGACAGATATGACGGCTCCGCTCGCCTTGATGAGGCCCGCGCTGGAAGCCCAGACACCCCTGGGCTCCTTCGGGGAACCCGATGACATCGCCTGGGCTGCCGTTTATCTGGCCAGCGAGGAAGCGAAATTTGTTACCGGGCAGGTGTTGTCACCCAATGGTGGTTGGTATATGAGCCAATAATCATCGAGTAAAAGGTCCCAGAACTCCTTCGCCAAATCAGTCGAAGGTATCCAGCAAAGCCTGGTAATCGGCATATCCCAATGTCTGTGTGATTTCTTCATGCCAGATCTGATCCATCTCGGTTTTGATGTCTTCAGGCAGCTCATAGTGGTGGGCGCCCACCTCACCTATTCTGACCTTCGATGAATCACTGTTCAGCGGCAAATCACAGCACGCTTCGCTGCGAGCGCGCATCAATAAATCATCAAATTTATTCTTGTTCGCTAACATGTACTCTAGTGATGTATTGGTTTTTGTGATACTCAATAATTCATCGTCGAGGTTCACGTCGATAAAATCAGCAACCTGTCGAATCATGGCAATTCCATCCGCAGACATGCGCTCATATGCCAGTAACAGTACATTGGGATTGTCACGTTGCGCGAGCCAGGATTTCAAATGCGCCCAATAGTCGCGAAATTCACCCCGCTTCATATAGGTCCGCCGCGCAAAGTCCGAGATTTCAATCGCACCTGGCTCAATAAACCAGCCTTCCATAAATCGATACATGGATACCAGGGCATCTTTTGGCTCACGAATGGAAACGATGTATTTACCCCCTTTTGGTACCAGATCCCACATCAGGTGACTCTTGAAGGCGCGCGGATTAGCCTTCTGTTCAGCATCAAGATCAATGCCAAGATCAGTAGACGTTTCGATCCAGGGTACCACTCTTGATATGTCATCAAACTCTTCATCACCCCGGGTTCTCAGTGTGTGTACGGTTTGTTGTAGCCAGGTCGTTCCGCACTTTCCGTAAGGTGACACGACCACATCAGTGGGACGCAAGTTCAGTGACAATCCTTTACCAACACCGTCCTGAGAAATCATCTTTTCCTGCAGCGCATGAAATTCCGGCAAGGTGGTTGCTCTTTTTGTTATTACTTTTCTTTGCATAGGACTCTACCGCATCAAAAAAAGGAAATTGCGAGAACTCGTTACCTTCTCATCAATCCATGCTGGTGTGCAAGCAGGGTTCGGGAATAGTTGCAGGAAACTCAATCCAAAGCTTGCTATAGTTCATCAGCATTGTTTGATAATTCACACAAAACACGGAGACAATATGGCTGACTACATCCCTTCACCTGTCAAATGGGTGCGCGAGCAGGTGGAACTATATGAAAGCAGCGGTGGAACGGAAGGCAACACACTTTTGGAGACCGGTTTACCCGTTATCCTGGTAACACATACCGGAACCAGGACCGGAGCCACTCGAAAAACACCACTGATGCGCGTTACAGATGGCAACAATTATGTTCTGATCGGTTCCATGGGTGGCGCTCCGAAAAATCCAGTCTGGGTGTATAATCTTCGAGCCAATCCGGATGTCGAAATCCGTGATGCAACCGAGGTGTACAAAATGCGTGTGCGCGAGGTAGAGGATACGGCGGAAAGAGATCGGCTCTGGGCGCTGGGTGTTGCCGCATTCCCGCCTTACGCTGACTATCAGGGCAAGACCAGCCGCAAGATTCCTGTTTTCCTTGCCGAACCAGCCTGAAGCAGATCAGTGAAGTTCCTGGCGCTCATTCTGTCCGGTTTGAGGCGAAACCCGACTCGAAATGCGCTGACAACCATGTCCATCGTAGTCGCGTTTCTATTATTCGGGCTACTGGAACCTGTCAGTGAAGTCTTTGAATCGGGGCCGCAAATAAGCGGTGCAGATCGATTACTGGTTGCGCCGAAGCATTCGATCACTGACATGCTGCCTATCGCGCACGTACAAAAAATCCAACAGATACCGGGCGTCAACGCCGTCGCACAACATCCCGACGA
>CAZNFE010000380.1:0-3367 GCA_964571945.1 uncultured Pseudomonadales bacterium | reverse complement strand
GGCTCTGGTGGGGTGTCGAATAAATTTCCGTTGCATACCGAGGGCCTCGGATTATTCATTTTAATCCGTATGCAGAAGTGGTGATTGAGGCTCGGAAGCCACAAATTTGGAGAGATGCAGATCGCTCAGAATAACGTACAAACATGGAATCAGGAGCAGTGTAATCACGGTACTGAACAGGATACCAAAACCCAGTGAAACTGCCATGGGAATCACAAATTGAGCACTCAAGCTTCTTTCCAGCAGAATAGGTACCAAACCGAAGAAAGTCGTTAAGGAAGTGAGCATGATGGCTCTGAAACGGGCGGTACCTGCTCGTAAGGCGGCGCTGATAGTGTCAAGCCCTTCCTCTGCGGACTTGTTAATAAAATCAACCATAATGATACTGTCGTTGACCACCACGCCAGCCAGCGCAACAATTCCAAACAGTGATAAAGCACTAAAAGGTATGCCAACCAGCATATGTCCGACCAGCGCACCAATCATACCGAAGGGAATGACGCTCATGATGATGAGTGGTTGTATATAAGATCGTAACGGTATCGCCATCAGTGCATAAATGATAAAGAGAGCCAAACCGGCAGTGTAAACTAGTTGGGAAAGCAGCTCCTCTTCCATTCGACTGCCGCCGCCCAGTGCGATCGAAACGCCAGGATGGCGGGCTTTCAGCTCCGCGGCGAAATCGCCATTTAGAATTTCGTCTACAACCTTCCCAGGTTCAACAATATCTTTTCTTGCATTGGCACTGATTTCAATCACTCGCTTGCCGTTGGTTCTCATCAGCCGGGCATAACTTTGTTGTTGGGTCACTTCGGCCACCGATGTGAAGGGGACCTCGTCACCCATTGGTGTGCGTATATACATGGATTCCAGGTTTCCGACAGATTCCCGTTTTGTTCTGGGGTAACGAACCATTACCCTGATTTCATCCCGACCGCGCTGAATGCGCTGGGCTTCAATGCCGTAGAACGCAGCTCTCACCTGGCGGGCGAGATCACTAAGTGTTAACCCCAGTGCTTCGGCGGAAGGTTTGATCTTCAGATTGATTTCCCGGGTACCGCTCCGACCGGAATTCTCGATATCATAAACGCCCTCGTAGGTTTTTAACTTTCGCTCCAGAAATACCGAAGCCGCTTGCAGCTGGTCGTGATTGGCGCCTGTAATCCTGAAATCCAGGTCGGATTCGCCGTGCGGTCGCATGGAACCTTCTATCTGCAGTTTCTTGGTCCCTGCAATGTCGCCAACTTCTTTGCGCCATTTGCGGGCGATGATTTCGGGACTAATGGTGCGGTCCTCACCCTTGGATACCTCCGCCAGAACGATGCCGTTGGAACCATTTGTAAATGATACTGTGTGTTTGAGAAAGCGATCCTGTTCCGGTTCGCTCTGATTTATTTTCTTAAGACCGGCCATCATGGCCTTGATGATTCGTACCACTTGTTCCTGGGGAGCGCCGTCCACGAGTTCGACGTGTGCACGTATAAAGTCACTGGGCATATTGGGGAAAATAACTATTTTGACATAGGGGCTTGCCAGCAGGCCACCGGCTATAATCAGCATGGAAGCAAAGAACGCCAGAGTCGTGTATCGATTCCTAATCGTAATACCAAGCAACGGTTCATAAAACCGTCTGATGACATAAGCCAGTCCGGTTGCGAATCGAGCCTGATAACGCCTTATTGGTCTCATTTTTGCCGGATCTGCAATGGTGGCCAGGGGAGTCATGTGTGCCAGATGTGCGGGTAAAATTAGCTTTGACTCCACCAACGAAAAGAGCAGGCAGAGGATTACGACCCAGGCGATTGCCTGCGGAAAAGCGCCGAAGGAACCCGGCACCAGCAACATGGGGACAAAAGCAGCAATGGTTGTGAGAACGCCAAATGTTGCAGGCATGGCAACACGCCTGGCCCCGCGAATGACACTCTCAATGCTGTGCCCCTCTGCTTCAGAATAGGTTTGAGTGCTTTCGCCGATGACGATGGCATCATCCACAGCAATTCCCAATACCAGGATGAAGCCGAATAAGCTGATCATATTGATACTTGCCCCAACCAGGGGCATTAATGCGAATGCACCGAGAAAAGCAATGGGTAAACCAATCATGACCCAGAATGCCAATTCAATTCTTAAAAAGATGCTGAGTACCACAAAAACCAGCAGCACACCGAAGGCCAGGTTTTGCAGCATCATATCCATGGTACTGTTCAGGTAATAGGTACTGTCCAGCCAGCTTTCAATGTGGACATCTGGAGGCAACTGTCGCTTCTTCTGTTTTACATACTCTCTGACCTCCTTGGATATTTCGATTTGGTTCTGCTGGCCGACGGCATAGACAGAGATTCCCATGGACGGTTTTCCGTCGAACAATGAGAAAAAATCGATCTCCGCAAAACCATCATTCACACTGGCGACATCCCCCAGTGTCAATCGGGTACCATCGGCGCGGGTCAGCAATACGATTTGTTCAAAATCCCGCTGTCTGTATGCCTGTCCCTGGGTACGAAGCTGGATGTTTCCTGCATCGGTTTTTATGGATCCTGCGGGCAAATCAAGGGATGAGTTGCGTACTGCCTGGGCCACGCGTTCCAGCGTCAGGCCATATTGACGCAACTTGGATTCCTCCAGCTCGATACTTATTTCATAGGGGCGGGCGCCATCGATTTGGGCACCTGTAACGGAAGGTAACGCCTGGATCTCATCACGAAACTGCTCTGCCTGCATTTTCAGTGACTTTTCATCTATATCACCGTACACCTGAACCCTGATCGCATCGTGCTTGTGCTGATTTTTATAGATTCGCGGTTTTTCGATTTGATCCGGAAAGCTGGAGATGCGGTCGACGGCTAATTTAACCTCATCCATAAATTCCTGGATATCGTATCCGGTCTCCAGGTTAAGTTGAACGCTGCCGAATCCTTCAACCGCCCAGGATCGCATTTCATCTATGCCCTCAATCTCGCGAACGGCTTCTTCAACGCGTACCAGAACGGCTTTTTCCACTTCTTTCGGAGCAGCGCCTGGATAGAGGATCTCGACAGTAACACGATCCAGTTCTGCATCCGGCGAAACCTGGGTGCGCATATTGAAAGCCGAGTAGAGTCCGGTAATAACGATGACCATCATCAACAGATTGGCGGCCACACTGTTTCTGGCGAACCAGGCAATCGTTCCCGTATGGGTGTCGATCATGGTGACTGACCGAGCTGGGTGTTAATCAGAGGATTCTCGTACCTGACGTGGGCACCGGGCAATGGATTTTCCAGCGGCGTAAGGCTAACCAGTTGACCATCATCAATTCCCCTGTACACGTAGTTAGACGTTTCATCGGATCTAAGGATCTTAACAGGTCGCGGGCGAATGGTGTCAT
>CAZNFE010000379.1:0-3392 GCA_964571945.1 uncultured Pseudomonadales bacterium | reverse complement strand
CAATTTTCTATGGTATCACGTCCCCCCCCCCCCGCGGCTGCGAGACTATCTACACCAACCGGCCCACCATCAAATTTTTCAATGATAGCCAGCAGCAGACGACGATCCATATGGTCGAAACCATTTACATCAACATTCAGCATATCAAGCGCCTTGTCCGCTACTTGCTTGCTAATATGACCATCTCCTTTCACCTGTGCAAAATCCCGCACCCGCCTTAACAGACGATTGGCGATTCGAGGCGTACCACGGGAACGCAGCGCAATTTCCTGTGCACCACTTACTTCCATGGGTATATCCATCAAAGTTGCTGATCGCTGCAGTATCATGGCCAAATCTTCCACGCTGTAAAACTCGAGACGTTGCACGATTCCAAAACGGTCTCTTAGTGGTGATGTCAACAAGCCGGTGCGGGTGGTCGCCCCAACGAGCGTGAACTGTGGAAGATCCAGCTTTATGGAACGTGCTGCGGGTCCCTCCCCAATCGTAATATCCACCTGATAATCTTCCATTGCCGGATAAAGTATCTCTTCGACTACCGCGCTGAGTCTGTGGATCTCATCAATAAATAACACATCACCCTCATCCAGATTGGTCAGCAATGCGACCAGGTCGCCTTTTTTTTCCATCACAGGCCCGGATGTGGATTTGATCGCTACCGACATTTCATTGGCGATTATATTAGCCAGGGTGGTCTTACCTAATCCTGGCGGGCCGAAGATTAGTGTGTGATCCAGGGCTTCGGATCTGCCACGAGCAGCTTCGATAAAAATCGACATTTGCTCACTCACCTGTGGCTGTCCCCGGTATTCACTAAAAACCCTGGGTCTGATCGCCCAATCCTGGGTCACATCAGCAGGATTGCTTTCGGGAGTCACCAATCTGTCTGATTCAATCATCTAAGTGTATATTCCAAATGTGACAGAGCAATCGCTGTAGAATCCTTGATCTCGATCCAACCCTGACCATGTTCGAACGGGAAAAATTCAAAAGCGGGTCAAGCCATATTTTTTAACGCTTCCCTGATCAGACTTTCCACTCCCAGGCTCTCATCATCGACCAGCGATATCGCCCTGGCTGCTTGCTGGGGTTTATAGCCCAAAGAGATTAACGCGGTCTCTGCATCATGCAGAATGGATCTCTGGGTAGCACTCTTCGGTATGATATCCGACTCGATGGCACTCGCTATTGATCCCCATTCATCCAGTTTGTCACGCATCTCCACGACCAGTCTCTCGGCTGTCTTTTTACCAACCCCGGGCAGCCTGATCAGAGCCTGAATATCATTATCCTGAATGCAGGCAATAAATTCAGCAGATTTCATTCCTGACAGCAGTGTTAAAGCCAATTTTGGTCCCACTCCATTGACTTTTATCAGTGACCTGAAGACCTTGCGCTCCTGTGGTTCCAGAAAGCCATACAGCAACTGGGCATCTTCGCGAACCACAAAGTGAGTATATAGAGTAACCTGTGAACCGACTTCCGGCAGAGAATTAAAGGTTGTCAAAGAAGTTTCAATTGCGTAGCCAATCCCACCCACATCCACCAGGCATGTGGGCAGGTCTTTCTCAGCCAATTCGCCTCGCAATCTTCCTATCATTGCTCATCCAGACTCAAACGACCACGACGGAACGAACCCGAACCAGGTTTATGTGTTGTTCCAGAGAGTTTTACCAGGCTTTGAGTCGTATTGATGTGACACAGAGCGATGGCCAGAGCATCCGCAGCATCCTGTTGCGGATTTCCGGACAACTTCAGTAAGACGCGAACCATGTGCTGAATTTGCTCTTTCCTGGCTGCGCCTGTACCGACCACTGCCTGTTTGACTTTCCTTGCTGCATATTCCGACACGGGTAATCCCTGTAATTTTGCAGCGACAATTGCCACACCACGAGCCTGCCCCAGCTTCAACGCAGAATCAGCGTTTCTGGCCATAAACACTTCCTCAATAGCCATTTCCTGCGGACTGTATTGTTCGATGATCTCGGTTACACCACTAAAAATAGATTGGAGTTTTTCCGGGAGGGAATCAGCAGCGGACAATCGAATACAACCGCTGGCAATATATTCATTTTTCAAACCCACACTGCTTATGATGCCGTACCCCGTGACGCGGGAACCAGGATCAATACCAAGTATGAGAGACATATAATTACAGGAGATGATTGACGTCAAAATGATGTTACCCAAAGCCCGCAAAATGAGCAATAAGTTCCTTTTGTCTTCGACAAAAGGAACAGCGGCAGCCATTTGCGAAGCAAGTGGCGAGAGCTAAGTTCTGCCTGTCTTAGACAAAAGGAACAGCGGAAAAATCGACGAACCACTCAATCAGTCATCAGTTCATCAGGGAAATCAGCATTGGTGTACACATCCTGCACGTCATCCAGATCTTCAAGCAGTTCCAACAGCCTGACTACTTTTTCACCCGCTTCACTATCAACTGAAACATAGTTGGCTGGGATCATCGCGACTTCAGCCGATTCCGGCTTAATTCCCCCGGCTATCAGGGAATCCCGAACGGCAGAGAAATCGGTCGCTTCGGTAATTACCTCAAACGAACCATCATCATTGGGCTCAATGTCTTCAGCACCCGCTTCAAGCGCATGTTCCATAAGCACATCCTCATCCACGCCCGGCGTGATGTGCAGTTGACCTTTCTTGCTGAACAGGTAAGCGACGGATCCATCGGTACCCAGATTACCACCACCTTTACTAAAAGCATGCCTCACCTCAGCCACCGTTCGGTTCCGATTATCCGTTAACGTGTGCACAAGAATGGCCACTCCTCCCGGTCCATAGCCCTCGTAGGTCAATTCAATAACATCGGTACCATCCAGGCCGCCTGCACCCCTGGCAACAGCCCTCTCGATGGTATCTTTGGGCATATCAGCTGCCTTTGCTTTATCCACTATCGTACGTAAGGCCGGATTGTCTTCAAGATTAGCCCCGCCATCCCGGGCGGCAATGGTTAGTTCTTTGATGATCTTGGTAAAAACTTTACCTCGCTTGGCATCCTGGCCTGCCTTGCGATGTTTGATGTTTGCCCATTTACTATGGCCAGCCATTCTCTTCTCCAACGAATCAATGGTTTTGTCGAATCAAATTCTCTCTAAAAACTCTAGCGGGTTCCTGTTCGTATGCCGCACCACCGAAACTCGGTTGAAACCTCAAACACGCTCATTCGTGTCAGATACTTGTTACCTTCATTCTTGTTGTGGTTTATCCAGTTTCAGCCTGATATTTAATTCTCTTAGCTGGGACGCATCAACCTGACCTGGTGCTTCAGTCATCAAACAGGTTGCTGTCTGGGTCTTAGGAAATGCGATCACCTCACGAATAGCAGTAGTACCGGTCATCAGCATGATCAGGCGATCAAAACCCAGAGCGATCCC
>CAZNFE010000378.1:0-3396 GCA_964571945.1 uncultured Pseudomonadales bacterium | reverse complement strand
TGAGGTCGCCACCGGCACAGAAACCTCGCCCGGCGCCGGTAAAAACAACTACTCTGACACTGGAATCGAGTGCGGCCGTTTCAAGCGCTTCAACAGCGCCAATGAGCAGCGCAGCATTCATCGCATTCAGGCTTTCGGGCCGATTCAGGGTGATGGTCGCGATGCCGTTACTGGCCTCGTAAAGCACAACATCAGACATGTGTATTCTCCTTCAGCGAAAGGTACTTTGCGCAAGTTACCATGCATATTGTTATCAGACGTTTCGGGTGGCACTTAAGCCGGAATCGCCAGCAATTTGAGGAACGACTGTTTCTGCTCTTCGGACATCTTCGAGAAGACGGGTACCCCCAGTTCGGTTGTCGGCAGAGATTCATACTCGGGTGAAGGCATCTGCAGGTTGGCTGCAACATTGTGAAGACCTTCACCCACGGTTACCGCGGCAACAATCTCGGGTGGCCATACCATTGGTTTGGCGCTGCCGCCCTCACCCTTTGGCCAGATCTCGGATCGACCGATATATGCTGCGATCTCCTTGTACATGACTGCTTCATCGGCACCGCGCTGTTTCTGGCCTGCACTGTCGTATATGGATCTGGATTGATTACAGATGGCACCCCACACGGCTGAAATATGAAATCCGGGCAGATCCGTACAGCCTTCCGCCACACCGTCGCCACCGGAGCACTTGCCATCCCTGACCATGAAATAGTAAGCCGACATTTCACGACCATCGCCTAACAGCCTATCCGGAGGAAAGAGATAGACCTCGCTGAATCCCCACGCCGTATCCGGAGGAAGATTAGCCTCTTCCAGCATCTTGGCACCAGCCTTGCCACACGCCTCACACCATTCTTTCGATCCAAATTCTCCGACGGGTTTGCTATCAGACATCACTCTTCTCCTCATTCGCTGTTTGGTTGAATTATGCCTCGTCAAGCAGCGTCACGGTACCGGTGTCGCCATCGACGCTGATCATCTGGCCATGCTTGATCCGTATGGTACTGGTACCCGTTCCAACCACCGCCGGAATTCCATATTCCCTGGCTACGATGGAACCATGTCCCAGGATGCCACCCATGTCCGTTACCAGCCCGGATGCATGGGCGAACAGCGGTGTCCAGGCCGGGTTAGTCATCGGACAGACGAGAATCGAACCAGGTCTCATCTGGTCGAATTCCGCTGGTGTCTTAATCAGGCTGGCAGGTGCAGTGATGGTTCCGGGGCTGACCGGAATGCCCTTCATGGTATCGGAATCGGGATCATTGACAAACTGTGTTTCCTTGAACTTTACACTGGGATCCTCACTGGCGTCGAAAGGAACAGTTCCCGGTGGATGCAGGCGTTTGCGGGCTTCTCGGAGTTCAAAACGCTCTGCTGCCAGTTGCACATACTCCGAGACCGCGTTGTTCTCCTTGCGCACTTCAATCGCGTTCTTCAGTTCGTCCGTATGCAGATAGAAGACATGGTCCGGTGCGCCAATGGTCCCCGCATCGGTCAGGCGCTGTCCCAGTTCCAGGGCCAGGGACCGGAGTACCGGCCAGGGCATATACAGATAGAACATCACTTCTTCACGAATGTAGTAGAAGCGATGGGTAAACCAGTGCCGGAATCGGAACTGCCAATACTGCAGACCCTTGAGAATGCCCAGAATCTCTTCCATAGCCGCCTCGCGCTTCGCCAGCGCCCTGATCTCGTGGTTTTTCGGATCGTAGTCCTTGTTGGAAACCATCGTCTTCAACGTGGCCAGCAGTCCGGACGGATCTTCCAGCGGCAGCGGTTCAGCGAAGTCAAGGCTGTATCCCAGATGCCCGTATATAGCGAGGTATTCATTGATGGCGTCAACAACAGGTCCTGCATCAGGATGCTTTTCCAGTGTCTCCATCATCCATTTTGCTGGAGTAATGATGACCAGTTCCGACAGCGCCTTGTCTGCCCGGATCTTCCGGGCGATCTCAAACAGGTGCTCGTTAGCTTCCATAGTCTTCGACTTGAAACCACTGAGGAACTGGCCGCTGGTGAAGTGATGGTCAGGCAACGTCTCCCGCAGAAATGCCTGTAACTGGTCATCGGTAGATTTTGCGACGCCAAATGTGTGACCGCCGTTGCTGCACCAGAACATACCTGAGGCAATCGCTGTATCACAGACACCCTGGAGTAATTGTTCATCCGAAGCTTTCCGCGGATCCACCTTCCGCCACTCGTCGGTCGTCGCCACAATATCGGGCATGGCGCGATCGTAAAACCCTTTTATCTGATTCTCGTTGATCTGGGTCCGGTTGAAAGCAGTAAACGTCGGGTTCTTACTCTCCGGCCTGGTTACCAGGCCGGACACGTCTTCGATGCCAGCATTTTCAGCCCAGTCTTCAAATGCCTTACGGTCATCTGCGGAGAGATCTGCCAGGAACAGATCCAGGTCATGCCGGGCCATTTGGACACCGGCTTCTTTAGCCTCTGCCGCCTTTTTAGCCCACTCTGCCTGCCGCTTCTCAGCGGCCTCGTTCTTGTTCGACTGCTTCTTCTTCTGGACAGCAGCATCGACTGCTATCTCGGCAGCATCCATTTCCGCCTCGGTCATCGCCTCGGCCTGTTTCTTCTTCCTTGCCTCGATGATCTGCGGCCAATCGAAACGCTGATAGGCATAGCCGTTCAACGTTACAAATGAAGGCCCGCCTCCGACCATGTAGCTTGCATGTTTCTTTCCTTTTGCAACCGTTTCCAGTCCCTCGGACAGATACAGTTCATCAAACAGCGGTGTGCAAGGATCAGGTATGTTCTCGATGATCTGTCTTCGGGCCAGAATTTGTGCAGGAGGTGTGGGAATCCATTCGACCTCTATGGGTTGCGGTGGAAGATTTGTGATGGGTCGAGATTGCAGCATATACAAATTGCTACCGGCATAGGCCCACTCGATATCCTGGGGGAGGCCCCCGAAGTGTGCCTCAGCCTTCAGCGCCAGGGTTACCAGTTCCCTGATGGCCTCGTCTGATAGCGAAGACTGGCCACGTTCGTTTTCGTCGATGTCCTCGATGCGGGTGCCCTGCTCACCGTCGGAAACGATCTTCTGCTCCTTGGCACCGATGATGGTCTCTTTTGCCGTCATCGAATTGCGATTCACGATATAAGTATCCGGGGTCACCTGCCCGCCAACCACTGCCTCGCCCAAACCAAAGCTCGCATTGATGATCATTTCCGAACGTTCACCGGTTGCCGGGTTGGCAGTAAACAGGATCCCGGATACATCGGATGCCACCATACGCTGCACGACGACGGCCATGGCCACCGCATCCTGATCGATGCCCATCTGGTGCCGGTAGCTGATGGCACGGGGGGTCCAAAGGGAGGCCCAGCAGTCACGAACCGCGGCGATTACCTCCTCGGCACCGCGGGCAAGCACGT
>CAZNFE010000377.1:0-3396 GCA_964571945.1 uncultured Pseudomonadales bacterium | reverse complement strand
CCCGGAAAACTGCCGTCGTCGACTGCCAGCCCCCCGGGATACTGTTTCACCAGCTGGTTGACCTCGAGGCAAGCCGTTTTCAGCAGCTCTCTGGCTGCTGGCAGAGACCCCATCAGGAGTTCGGCATTGCCCAGGCGTAGGAGCACCTCCACCCGCTCCGCCTGCAACTTCAGCCATTACCGGGCCCACGGCTGCCAGCGTTACCTTTGGCCTGCCATAGGTTGTATCCGTTGGTGTGAACGCCGGAGTCATCAGTGTATGTGTGTAATACCGGCCGGTGAATGCCAACGGCTTACCTTCATACCAGTTGTCCCAAATTGCATGCATCGCCTGGATTAGCTCACGCATCTGTGGTGCTGGCGAATCCCAGTGCATGCTAAACCGCTTGGTGATATGCGCTCTGATCTGGGAACCTATCCCCAGCGTGAATCGCCCCCTGGAATAAGCATTCAGATCATGCCCCAGGTTCGCCAATATCATGGGCGTTCTCGCAAATGCCACCGCAATGCCGGTATGCAGTTCTATCTTCTCACTGTGTTCTGCAGCTAACAGCAGCGGAAAGAAAGGATCATGGCTCATCTCTGCCGATCCCGCAGAATCAAATCCCATTTCTTCCAGAACCCGGATACTCTCCGGAATCTTCCGCATATCAGGATGCAGGTATCCACTCACTTTCATGGTTTACTCCCGTTGCTTGACCATATTTTTCGCTATCATAACCCACCATCTCTCGAAACCGCTTTAAAGTGGATATCGGGTAGCGCCCTTAGCTCAGCCGCTTTTTCTTCCGGGCAGGTGTCATTGAGAAATAAACCAGCACCCGTCTCTACCCCGGCCAGGTATTTCTGCAGACCCGGCTGCCGCAATAACGGATGAAACTGAATATGAAACCGATACAGCGGGTACTGTTTATCATCGAAGGGTGCCTGGTGGAAAACCATCATATAGGGAAAAGATTGTTGCCACAGATTGTCGAACCTGATCAGCACATCGCGCAGCACACGGCTGAAACCCGATATCTGTTGATCACTCAGGTCTGTGAGAGATTGCTGTTCCGTCTTGCTCATCACGTATGTTTCATAGGGGAAACGTGCAAAATAGGGAATGAAGGCCAGCGCGTGTTTATTTTCAGCGATGATTCGACGTCCATCCGCTTGTTCCGAAGTAATGATTTCCTCAAATAACGAATGGCCTGTCTCGCGGTAATGCGCATTTACGGCTGCCATTTCCAAATCCAGTCCCGGGAAAGTAAATCCAGTCGCATAGATCTGGCAGTGCGGATGCGGATTGGAAGTTCCCGTAATTGCTCCCTTATTCTCAAACACCAGGATATTCGTGATTTCATCATGTGCAGCAAGTTCCCTGCATTCCTGCCTGAGCTGTCCAAGTACTGCATCACACTGCCCGGCATTCAGCTCTGCCAGCGAAACGTTATGACGCGGATCATAGCAGACTACTCGCGTGATACCCGTTGCCGCATGATTCCGATAGATCCCTGCTGGCGTCTCCAGCTCCAAAGGTGCATGCAGTGCGAACGAGGGATGATCATTATCGAACGCATATACCTGTGCATAATCCGGATTGATACATCCAGACACCCTTCGATTAGTCGGACAAAGATAACAATCCGGTACATAGCCAGGCAGGTCATCGGGGCGATTCTCAACCTCAGCCCCTTCCCAGGGGCGTTTGTTTCGATGACTGGTCACAATCACCCACTCGCGTCGCAATGGATGCCAGCGTTGTTCCCAGACACTATCACTCAAACTCATAGATTTCCCGTTTACTAGGATGCGCCAGTTTCGGAATTTGCCAGGCAACCTGCCCTGGCAGCAGAAGTACGGCTCTCAGGGCGCGGAATCAGAATTGGAGACTGATACTCAGCATAATTCAGCGAGAAAGTCCTCGTGCTGAAGCAACACATAGTCATATGCCTCGAGTAAAGCATTCCAGCTTGCCTTGATAATGTCTACATTGACGCCGATGGTCCCGAATGCCTCCCCCTGGAAGCTGTGTTCAATGTTTACCCTGACTTTCGCAGCAGTTTCTTCTGAACTGTTGATTACTTTCACACTGTAATCTGTTAAATGCAGATCCTTCAATTCCGGGAATTTCGGCAGCAGCGCCTTCAGAAGAGCCTTGTTAAGCGCATCAACAGGACCGTTACCTTCTGCAGCGCAGAGCTGGACGTCCTTCTCAACCTTCACTTTGACAGAGGCTTCAATCAGTCCGTCGCTGTCGGTCAATTCTTCATTACTTGGACTGTAGATCCGATAATAGACGGGTTCAAATCGCTTGTGATATTCACCCAGATGTTTGCGCACAATCAGGTCGAAGCTGCCTTCGGCGCTTTCAAAGGAGTATCCCGCATGTTCCTTGTTCTGAATTTCTTCCAGAATTGTTCTTACCTTTTCGTTATCTTCCAGCGAGGGATAACGATTAGCCAGTTTCGCCCTGAGATTGGAACCACCGGCTAACTCACTGATGAGAATTTTCCTGACATTACCAACGGCGGACGGTTCAATATGCTCATAGGTAACAGGATTTCGCTGCACCGCACTTACGTGTACTCCCCCTTTATGAGCAAAGGCAGATGTGCCCACAAACGGCTGGCCCATCGGTCCTTCCTGGCCGATATACTCCCACACCTTGCGGCTCAAACTGGTTAAGTGAGCCAACCGGCCTTCCGGTAGACACTGATAGCCCAACTTGAGTTCTACGTTTGCCAGAATTGAAGTCAGGTCCACATTGCCACATCGTTCACCAACTCCATTCACCGTACCATGCACCTGCACTACACCTTCTTCAATCGCTCGTAGTGTATTGGCTACTGCCAGCCCACCATCATTATGTACATGAATTCCCAACTGGATATCAGGAATTTCCTTCTTCACCTGTCTGATAGCTGTCGCAACCTGATGCGGCATAACACCACCGTTAGTATCGCAAAGAATAATCCTGACAGCACCAGCTTCTCTTGCCGCACGTATAGTTTCCATGGCATATCCGGGGTTGCTGAAATACCCATCAAAAAAATGCTCAGCATCATAAAACACCGGATTGCCGGTTTGTTCTGCAAGGTAGGCAATTGAACCGGAGATCATCTCAATATTTCTTTCCAGTGAGATTCGCAAAGCCTGTTCAACATGCAGATCCCAGGTCTTGCCAAATATACAGGTGATGTCCGCCTGTGCATCAATCAGTTTCTGTAAAAAACCGTCTTCTTCGGGTTCGCTGTCCGCGCGGTGGGTTGAACCGAATGCCGAGATCCTGATTTTCTTTAGCTTCAATTTCTTTACATGTTCGAAATAAGCATCATCTTTCGGATTCGACCCGGGCCAACCGCCTTCGGCATAGTCTATGCCCATGTCATCCAGAGCAAGGGTAATGTCCAGT
>CAZNFE010000376.1:0-3399 GCA_964571945.1 uncultured Pseudomonadales bacterium | reverse complement strand
ATCTTATCGCTATGATCGGTAGACTGGTCCGAATATACCTGATCTATCCAGACGATACCCCGACTATCCGATACTTTTACGTGAAGCTTGAGTTCGACTCCATCAGACGAGAGGATGCCCGCCGTCACCTGTACTTCTGCCGTTGGATCCAGATCTGGCACTATCCGAACTGCACCCCAGTATCCTGATTCAGCGAGCGTTTTGCCAAGCACCACAGGCAGATAATTCGATTCCGCCCGGCGAAGCGGCTGAAAGATATTGGGTTCGAGTAGCTGCTCGCGAGTCCCATCTAACCCGGATTCAAAAACAAGGATGCTGACATTTAGTGCAGTACCGATGGTCGAATTTGCGCTGATCAGGGGTACAGTTTCCGGTTCCGGTTCAAAACTGACGGGTACCTGTGCAGCACAGGAAGCCAATGCACACAGTTCAATCATTAGGTAGATTTTCCTCAACATATCCTATCCCTAATCCCCTGAACCTCGTCGGCAGGTGTTCTTCTTAGCAAGACTGTATTCGCACTCATACATCCCGCCGGTTTCCGGTTCAAATGGCATATAGACCCGATTCAGGGAAAAGGGTTGACCGAATCTTGTTGAACTGACCGTGGTCGCAATATTCAGTCGCTGATGGTCTTCTGATAAAACCAGGCGATGCCTCACCGTGAGACCTTCCGGCAGCGATATAATAAATACCAGTTGACCCTGTTCCCAGCCACACCTCTCCTGGCCAAGTGCACTGTCAGATTGGCGTCTCCTCACAAAATCACAGGTAAGAGAAAAGTCGCCGTCACGTTGTACAATGATGTTCTGCGGTGTTTGGTTAATCGTCAGCACAGTAGCCCTTGAAATCATCTCGGTTAGTTTGCCTAAACCAATCACTCCCTGCAGGTCGTTAATCGCAGCAGCCGTTGCTGCATCCATCGGCATGCGTCCTCTCACCTCATCCCGGCGCGCCCTCTCCTGCCTTTCCAGGTGACTCCTGGCTACCTCATATAACCAGCGAAGCTTATCATTCGGGTTTTCACTCATCGCATAATCAAGTTCCCAGGAACCCGAGAAATCAACCCTGTCTGGTCTATCCTTCGCATAACCCGGCTGACTGGTGCAGCCGATCAGCATGAACACCAGATATAGCCGCGCCTGGAAGAGTTTTTGAAATTGCTTCATTGGACTACCGGGGAAATAGCTACTGTACAATTACTCGATACGTGTTTCAGTGAAAGACCTGTTGGCGTTGACTGGAGTTTCGTTCCTTAAGCCATCGCTTCACAGCGGGATCCGCTGAATGCTTTATACATGATCCAGGACTTCACGCACCCTGGTTGTGACATCTTTCATCGTAAATGGTTTCTGAATAAAATGGACACCCTCATCCAACATGCCTCGATTCGTGATTACATTGGCCGTGTACCCGGACATAAACAGGCACTTGAGATTGGGAAACTCAGCCAGAATGTAATCAGCCAGATCCTTTCCGTTCATATCCGGCATCACCACATCGGTCATAAGCAGGTCTATCTTTCCGGAATAGGTTGCGGCCATTTCGATCGCTTGCACCGGTGAGGATGCCGGCAGCACTTTGTAATTACTGTTTTCGAGCATTCGGGTGACGATGTGCAACAACTCCGGCTCATCCTCAACCAGCATGATCGTCTCGTCACCCGCTTCGACTGGTTCTTCCACACGCATGGATTCCGCTTGCGTCACTTCGGACATACAGGGGGGCAAGTAAATCGTAAACTTCGCACCTTTACCTGGCTTACTATCCACGTGAATGTAGCCATTATTCTGTTTCACAATACCGTACACCGTGGACAATCCGAGACCGGTTCCTTCGCCTATTTCCTTGGTGGTAAAGAAAGGTTCATAGATTTTTTCCAACATCTCCTGTTGCATACCACAGCCATCGTCACTCACCGACAACCAGACGTACTCGCCGGGAACTGCGTCGTTATGGTTCCCGATGTAATTCTCATTGAATACGATATTCCCGGATTCGATCCTGATTCGACCACCACTGCCGATAGCATCCCGTGCATTGATACACAGGTTGGCAAGCACCTGATCGACCTGGATCGGATCCACATTCACCGGATGCACTTCAATCCCCGGCAGCCACTCAAGACTGATATCTTCTCCGATCAGTCGCTGCAGCATACTTAGCATTCCATTCACGATCCGGTTCAGATCGATCTCCCTGGGGGCAACGGCCTGCTTGCGAGCAAACGCCAGCAGTTGGCGAGTCAGCTCAGCGGAACGTTCGGCCGCAGCGCGAATTTTAATCAATTCTGCATGTATTGGCTGATCCGCTTCCAACTGGTTCATGGTCAGTTCTAATTGCCCAAGAATAACACCCAACATATTATTAAAGTCGTGAGCGACACCCCCGGCCAATCGACCAATCGAATCCATTTTCATGGCTTGACGTAATTGTTCTTCTGACCGCTTTCGTTCAATTTCCGCCTGCTTACGCTCTGTAATATCTGTTGCCATGCTGATCACCAGACGCCTTCCATCGGGTAGCTGGCCGAGAGGGCCGGACGAAAATTCCCAATTTCTGGTCTCACCTGCCTTCGTCCTGAGTGTGGAATCACCTTCATGCAGCATGGTATCGAGTGTAAACAGGTGCGATATCCCTGCCTGAATATCATCCTCACCTTTATCGTACGCCAGCGAAAGCCAATCCGAGATGGTCGGTATGTCTTTATGAGCGTAGCCGGTCAATTTGGTCCAGACATCATTGATCCGCAAAACTTCACCATCTTCAGCATGGATGATGATCGGAAATGGTGCGTTCATAATGCCGCGCCGGAATTGTGCTTCACTTTCCTGCAACGCTTGCTCCGCCTCTTTACGCTCGGTGATATCGAGCAGAATACCCTGGTGACAGGCAATTTCTCCCTCGGCATCCTGCAGTATCACCGTATGATCGTCTACCCAGTGAACACCCCCGTCGGGTGAGACAATTCGATATTCGATCCGGAACTCATCCACCTGATGCGCTGCGTCTTTTTCTTCGGCGACCCGCAGAATTCGATCGAGATCCTGCGGATGTACAATCGAGTGATAGGATATTTTCCCGGAAAGCAATTCCTCCGCTGTATAACCGAACTGCCTGACATTTTCCGATACGAATTCGACCGGGCGGTCAGCCGTTGTTTTCCAGCGAAATAAAACCACAGGACTGCTCTCAACGATCAAGTTAGCCTTTTGCAGCGCTTCTTGCGAGTTCTTGAGATCCGTAACATCTTCCTTCACTGCAAGGTAGTTTATGATTTTTCCATCTAGATTCTTAATCGATGATATCGACGCGGACTCCCAGTACAAGGAGCCGTCCTTGCGCTTGTTGTGGAATGTGCCACGCCATTCATGCCCGGATAGAAGCGTATCCCAGAGT
>CAZNFE010000375.1:0-3399 GCA_964571945.1 uncultured Pseudomonadales bacterium | reverse complement strand
GACTCAATATGCCACCGTCCTCGCTACGGCCACAGTTCCCGGTCAGGCTCCTAGGTCTTCTTATCTCAAAGCAAACAATCTCTAATCCAACAGTCTCCTTCGCCCGATGGAGATCTTCGGACCTGTCTGCGACGGCGAAATACCCCAGGAATATCTATTTAAAGATCTGAGTTATTCATTTCGCACGTTTCCCGTCTATCTAAGCGGGCCTTCTATATACAAACCGCGTAATTTAATGGCAAAATAAGGTCACGATCAGATCCCGGAATTCGATCGTCCTGCTAATGAGCCCGAGTAATATTTATAGTACTGCCTGGGGCGATAATCATAATAACGCAATGCAGAAACTGAAGATGCGAACCTGAAACGGCTCGCTCGAAAGAGTATAGGGCTGTCAATGACGGCTGTAATTCGAATAATATTAACGGGGAATTCTTAATGATTACAATTTTTTCTGGCAGAAGTGTGCACGGACCTTTCCGACTAGTCACACTCCTGCTCATGCTGTTTACATCTCTCATCAGCTATGCAGAACAATACCAGGGTATCGAAGAAGTAGTTGTTACTGCTGAGAAAAGGGCATCGACAGTGCAGGATACGGCCATAGCCGTAAGTGCATTCGATAGTGAAGCGCTGGAATCAAGGCAGATTGCCACAACATCTGAACTCCAATTCAGTGTGCCGAATATGATGTTCGGCAAAGGGAACTTCGAGGGCAGCAGCATTTCAATTCGGGGTGTTGGCAACCTGGCGGTTGCGGATTCTTCAGATAACGGTGTGGGAATTCACATTAACGATATCTATCTCAACGAACCACGAATCTTCGAAGTTGAATTTTTCGATGTGGAACGAATGGAGATTCTGCGAGGCCCCCAGGGAACACTATACGGTCGTAATACGACCGGTGGTGTGATGAACATGATTACCGCCAAACCCAAAGATGTCTTTGAAGCCGACCTGTCGGTTGGCCTGGGGGATTACAACGAACGGAAAATTACCGGCATGGTCAATGTGCCCGTAAGCGATACCGTCGCTACCCGGCTGGCCGGTTATTACCTGAAGCGCGACGGATACACCGACAATCTCTACACCGGTAACGACATCGATGATCGTGATCTGTATTCAGTGCGCTGGACCACGAACTTTAAATTTGGTGCTAATACTGAGGCCACCTTCATGGCGTCTTACATGAAAGAAGACGATGCCAGGTCTCGTGCTACCAAGCAATTGTGTACAAAAGATCCTCGCGGCGCGTTTGGCACTGGTTGTGAGCCGGGCTCCAAGGGCTTCAGTTCACCCCATTCACAGACCTATATCACATCCGCCCTGGCTGACTTCGCCACGGCAAATGCAGCATACGCTGCTGCCACCGGTGGTCCTGCTCGAGATGCGTTGAGCCCCAATGCCGGACTGGACAGTGGTGCCAAGCTGACCTGGGATTTTGCCGGTAAATTTATATTGGGGTTACCTGAGGAAGCGAATGCCGCATATGAAGCATTCGGATTCTCCGGTGCGGCAACTGACTTCTTTGCCGATACGGTCAATCCGGCAGACCTGCGCAAGGTGATGTCAGATTTTGATCCCGATTATTACACGGATGAATCTATTTACTCCCTGGAAATCCGTCATGATTTTGCCACGATGGCGTTCAAATCAATCTCTGCCTACCACGAAGGGAATACGGAAGCGCTGACTGATTTCGATTGGGCCGTACCTTCACAGAACTATCCCCAACCCGTCACTTATTTTATGAACGGTACAAATCGGGTAGCAACTTTTTCAGAAGGTGTGGATCGCGCCCAGGCAGAAACACAGCAATGGAGCCAGCAATTTACACTGATTTCAGATACTGACAATAAACTGAACTGGACCGCTGGTGCCTACTACATGCACTTTGAGAAGGACAGTCATTACAATGTGTACAGTTCCGGGCTTGGTGCCTGGGCACAGGCTGGTGGCCTTGCGTCCATCGCGGAGACCATTCTCGGTCTGCCGATCAACTCCATCGCCCCGCCACTGCCAACGGAAGTTGCGCAGTTTGATTCCTATACCCAGTATGAAGTCGATACGTGGGCACTGTTTGGTGAGCTGTATTACGATTTTAGTGATGCTACCCGCCTGACCCTGGGTCTGCGTTACAGTGACGAGACCAAGGAAGTGCATTCCCGTCAATACTTCGTTGACCTGGCAGCCGGATTCGGAGATCCGCTGAGCAACCAGAACAATGACTGGCAGGAAGTTACCGGCAAGATCAGTATCGATCACAGCCTCGACTTGAGCTGGACCGATGACACAATGATCTTTGCAACCCTGGCACGTGGCTACAAGGGTGGTGGATTCAATCCTCCCGTGGCAAATGTCGGTGCTGATTTCTCGGATACGTTCGATCCCGAGTATGTTAACTCGCTGGAAGTCGGCGTGAAGTCACGGCTGATGGATAACAGGGTACAGGCAAACATTGCAGTATTCGGCTACGATTACAAGGGCTTGCAGGTGTCTCAAATCGTTGCCCAGACTGCGATCAATGAAAATGTCGATGCCAATATTTATGGTGTGGAATCTGAATTTATGTTTGCACCGACCGAGAACTGGCTGTTCAGTCTGAATGTTTCCTACCTGGATGCAGAAATCGGTGATTTTTCCACCGTGGACACGGCGAATCCTACCCAGGGTGGACCTGTGATCAATATTTTCGGTAATCTCACCGCTGCCGACGGGGTGCCTTTTCCGATCGTTGATCTGAAAGGCAATGACCTGGTCGCTACACCCAATGTAAGTGTCAACTTCTTTGCCGAATACTACCGACCACTCAGCAATGGGATGACGACCATCTGGCATGTCGATTACTACTACCAGGATGAGTTTTATGCCAGAAATTTCAACACGGATGCCGACCTGATTCCCTCATGGGATGTATCCAACGCATTTGTCAGCCTGACTAATGCCGAGGATACCTGGACCGTCAAAGCCTGGGTGAAAAATATCCAGAACGATGACAACATCACCGGTTTCTATACGTCAGACGGTAACACCGGCCTGTTCAGCAACGTATTTGTGATGGAGCCGCGCACCTACGGTGTGACTTTCTCCATGAATTTTCAATAGACGATAGTTGTCAGGTAATCAGGGCCAATCGGAGTTAATCCGGTTGGCTCTTTTTTTTGACTTTCGCAGTTGGAAATTTATGAATATTCCGTTCAGGTATATGTAAATATACTGCAGAGGTCGTGTGATGCACTTTCAAATAACTCGCTTTATAAGTAACTGATTTATATAGATATTTATTGTACGAGTAACTCCAGTAAATGTGGTTTGTAGTCCCCGGTTATTCTTCGTGGCACCAAAAGGGAAGGCTTGTCAGAGACTCGCTGTGAACCCATCCCTGGGCGCTCCGCACAG
>CAZNFE010000374.1:0-3411 GCA_964571945.1 uncultured Pseudomonadales bacterium | reverse complement strand
TTGATCAGATTCCTAAAATTAGGGCTTGCACTTTGATTAGGAATAGTGCCTTAATTGATGTTCAGTTTTCGATAGCCATATCGAAACGGTAAAAATGACGGGTGAAACGTAATTAGAGGTAGTTAGCGATGGCAGAGAGACAGTCAGGCACTGTGAAGTGGTTCAACGATTCCAAAGGCTTCGGGTTTATCGAACGGGAAGATGGTGAAGATGTTTTTGTACATTTTCGCTCCATACGAGGGGAAGGATACCGCACACTGAAGCAGGGTGCGCGGGTCGAATTCGACCTCTCTCAGACTGATAAGGGATATCAGGCGGAGGATGTAGCCGAAATCTGAGAAGAATCGTTCCGCATTAATCAAAAGCCCGTTTGACGGGCTTTTTTTTGCTCCGGATATCTTCGGGTTCTGGTCAGACCGAGAGCACCACCTTGCCAAACGTGCCATCCCCCGCAACCAGGTCATGCGCTGCACCAGCTTCACTGATGGGCATGATGGTATCAATAACCGGCTTGATTTCACCCGTGGCTATTCGCGGCCAGATATTTTCCCGCATAGAGGACATGATCGCAGATTTTGATTCATTTGATCTGGCTCGTAACGTGGAGCCGATAATTCGCAATCTCTTTGTCAGCACCAGGGGCAGCTTTAATTCACTGACGCCACCCCCCATCAGACCAATCAGCACCAACCGGCCTGACATGCCCAGCAATGCAATGTTGTCCTCGAGATAGGCGCCGCCCACCGGATCCAGAATGACATCGACGCCTTGATCACCTGCAAATTCCCTGGCTTTCCCCAGAAAGGGTTCCCGCAGACGATTTGATCCTGCCGCAGCGCCTAACTCCAGACATCTCTCAAGTTTCTCGTCCTTGCCAACTGTGACAAAACAGGGATTGCCGAAGCTTTTGCAAAGCTGAATAGCAGCGGTACCGACACCACTGGCACCGGCATGCAGGACAACCTTTTCCCCCTCCGCAAGCGCTGCTTCCATGAACAGATTCAGCCACGCGGTTGCAAATACCTCCGGCAAAGCGGCCGCCTGCGCAAAGTCAAGTCCCTCGGGGATTGGCAGCACACTACCTTCCGGCGCCACCGTATACTCTGCATATCCGCCACCGGCGAGCAGTGCACATACTTTATCGCCAATGTGCCATTGATGAACCCCTGCACCGAGTGCTTCTATTTCACCTGCACATTCGAGCCCCATAATATCGCTGGCCCCCGGTGGCGGTGGATAAAACCCTTGCCGCTGCAACAAATCAGCCCGGTTAATTGCACTGGCAGCAATTTTAATCCGCACTTCACCGGGTCCGGGTTCGGGTAATTCGTACTCCTGCCAGATCAGTTGCTGTTCTTTTTCTATGCCGATGGCTTTCATGTTTTTTTGCTCACTATTACTCATACTTAGTCCGCTGATCTCCCCGGCAAAGCCGGAGGTTTTCGCTTTCAATAACAATCCTCCGGTAAAGCCGGAGGTATTTCGATCGGGAGCCCCTCAAAGGGGCTGATGATCGATGAAAGCGAACAGATCGCAGCATAACATGTGGTTGACGATACCCTTGAATGGACACTAATAATCTCCCCAACAAAGCCGGAGGTATTTCGCTTTCAATAATGCGGTGGCGGTCCATCCTCATCTGAGGAGATCCGGGAATCTACTTGACGAAGCTGTTCGATCAGGCTCTGTACCTGTATCTTCAGTTCAGCGATCTCCTGCTGCTGCCTGATGACAACAGTATCCAGCTTCTGCAGCAGATCGTCCTGAAAAGTCAGACGAGTCTCCAGTTCTATTATGCGCTGTTCCATAACGGTCACCAGAAGTGCTCCAATCCCTGCCCCATTGGGAGGAATCAGTATCCCAATCTCATTTTGATTCCCCGCCCGGACAAATACTCCTTCAACTCTCGACAACTGTACTCACCGAAGTGAACCATCGATGCGACCAATGCAGCGTCTGCACCCCCTTCCGTTAACACGTCATACAGATGTTCCGGCTGCCCGGCTCCACCGGATGCAATCACCGGAATAGAAACCGCATCGGCGATCATTCGTGTCAGATTCAGTTCATAACCAGCCCGGGTCCCGTCGGCATCAATTGAGTTCACCACCAATTCACCCGCACCCAGTTGCTCACCCTGAAGTGCCCACTGCAACGCATCCAGGCCGGTGTCAGTCCGGCCACCATTTACCACGATTTCGTACCCGCTGGGCAGCACGCGGCTCATTTCAACGCGTTTAATATCCATCGAAAGTATGGTGCTCTGGGTGCCCAGCGCGTGCGCGCACTCGGCGATCAATTCCGGACGTTCAACCGCTGCAGAGTTGACATTGATCTTCTCTGCACCCGCCATCCTCAGCCTGGTTGCATCTTCGATATTTCGTATTCCACCGCCTACCGAGAAAGGTATGAATACTTGTGCTGCCACTTCTTCAACCACTTCAATCATGATATTTCGTTTGTCGCTGGATGCGGTAATGTCATACAACACCAGTTCATCCAGTCCATCCGCGTAGTATTCTCGCGCCTTGCTGACCGGGTCGCCAATGTCACGGGTATTCACGAATTTCACACTCTTCGCCAGCTTACCTTCCCGAACATCCAGGCAGACTACCAATCGCTTACTTAACATAGTGCATTTATCCTGCAGATATCACTTAGATGGTGCCGTCCCAGTCGGAGAACCGCTCCAGTACCGACAGCCCGAATTGTCCGCTTTTTTCAAGATGGAACTGGGTGGCGAACAGATTGTCCTTGCCCAAAGCGGAACAAAAATCCAGTCCATATTCAGTTACCGCATATATATTCACTTCATTCGAGGGACACGGATAGTATGAATGCACAAAATAGAATTCATCCCCATCCGCAACGGATTCAAGTAATGGATGCGGCTGAATAACCCGGACACCATTCCAGCCCATATGGGGAACTTTCAGGGCCCTGTCCCGCGGTTCAAACAATTTGCATTCACCTGGCACCAGACCCAGGCACTGCCGGTTATCCTCTGCGGTATATTCGAGCACGATTTGTGCTCCGAGGCAGATGCCCAGAATCGGAATGCCCTGCTCAAACGCGGATTTCAGCGCGACATCCAGTTTTCTTTCGCGCAAAGTATCCACCGCACTGGTGGCCGCCCCCACACCGGGAAATACAATTCGTTCTGCCTGCATCACCAGTTCCGGATCCGCTGTAATCCTGGACTCTACCCCGACATGGCGGCAGGCGCGTTGCACACTGCGCAGATTTCCGGCGTCATAATCAATGATGGTAATCATGCAGCAATCTCGTATCGCGATGAAAACAGTGAGCGCGAATTATAGGCCAAAACGACGTGTGATTGAGAAATTAACCGAACTAATTACCGAAGTTGATTTCCAGGCAGGCCGTTTATCTGTATCATTAGTATGATAC
>CAZNFE010000373.1:0-3422 GCA_964571945.1 uncultured Pseudomonadales bacterium | reverse complement strand
GGGTGAGGAATAACATCAAGCTTTGTTCTCCTTCATCAGTCACTTACGATAGTTTGAGCGGTCAACTGCGGTTTCTAGGATAATTGGTAAAACTTCGCTCGGGTCATACTGAAACCGCCTCGTATTTGATCCAGCATGTACGTAGAAAAGATCTGCTTGAGTCAGGCTGGATTATCTATAATGAATTGTATTGCAGAAATCATGCCGAGATCAGCGTCTTCCTTAATTTTATTTGCATCATGTTAGATATGGACTTATGAGTAAGTAAGCGCTTACATGGAGAGAGGATCAATTGTTCCGGGATGACCTGAACTGTCGATTAGTGACGCTGGCGGGGTTGTGGTCAGTAAGGAGCGATGATGATAGTTACTGGCTCTGCTGCAGGATCAGCGCTATTGTCAACTGCCAATGGATTTGTCAGCTCACAGATGTTGGCCTGTTGGGTGGTGGTGTTCGATGACACAATTTCGGTGTAGAAAAGGTTGGTGTTGCAGGAGCCTTGGGCAGCAAAATACGTATTTCCTTCGCTGCTGGCGTTGGATTCCGTTGGGAAGTCCGGTTCCACAACAACCGAGAGGAACAGGGTCGTTGCGATTTCGAGCGGATCAGCACTCACAGAAAGTGATGTGGTGAAACACAATACCGCTGCCCAAATGTATGTTCGCATGGTGGCTGGCTATCCGTCCCGATCCGATTAACATTAAATAGTATAACCCGGTGAACTGCAATTACCAGCAGACAGGCGGTTCATCGGCTTCTATTCAATCATCAACTGTCAATGCGCCTTCGAACTCCAGCTCTCGCATTTTTCGAGTGAGTGTGTTGCGCCCCCAACCCAGCAATTGTGCTGCATTTTTTTTTCGTCCGCCCGTGCATTGTAGGGCTGATTCGATCAGTACTCGCTCGAACAACGGGGTTGCTCTTTCCAACAGGCCGGTGGAATCGTCATCGAGATGACTGAGTTCCCGATCTGCCCAATGTCTGAGGTTAGTTACCCAGTCTGATGAGTCACTGGGCTTGCTGTTCTCCTGTAATAGCTCAGGTGGCAAATCTTCCACATATACTTCACGGCCGGTAGCCATAACGGTAATCCACCGGCACGCATTTTCGAGTTGGCGAACATTGCCGGGCCAACTCAACTGCATCAGATAACGTTTCGCTTCTTCGCTGAGGACTTTGGGTTTCTCTTTTAGCTCTATTGCTGCTGCATGTAAAAAGTGTCCAGCCAGTAGTGGTATGTCCTCTCTCCGTTCGGATAAATTAGGGATATGAATTCGAATAACATTCAGACGATGAAACAGATCCTCCCTGAAACGATTTTGTTGCACTAATTCCTCCAGGTTGTGGTGGGTCGCAGCGATTATGCGTACATCAACACGAATAGGATCATGACCACCCACTCGATAAAACTCACCATCTGAAAGTACTCTAAGCAAGCGAGTTTGAGTTTCGGCAGGCATATCCCCTATTTCATCCAGCAATAGTGTGCCACCATCCGCCTGCTCGAAGCGTCCTTTCCGGAATTGTACAGCACCTGTGAAAGATCCTTTTTCATGGCCGAAAAGCTCCGATTCCATCAGATCTTTTGGGATAGCAGCCATATTCAGCGCGATGAACGGCTTGCTGCTGCGCTGGCTGTGTTTATGCAGTGCCTGGGCCACCAATTCCTTTCCGGTACCGGACTGGCCGTTTAAGAGGACGGTAATATTGGAATTTGACAGTCTGCCGATTGCCCGGAAGACCTCCTGCATGGCGGAAGCTTCACCGATAATATCGGTATGGGGCAAGCTCGATTCTTCCGGCGCTGATTGAAATTTCCGGTATTTATAGGCAATTGCTCTGCGAACCATCGCCACAGCTTCGTTGATCTCAAAGGGCTTCGGCAGATACTCAAATGCACCGCCGGAAATGGAAGAGACGGCGCTCTCAAGGTCTGAATGCGCCGTCATTATAATAACCGGAATATCTTCATGATCCTCACAGAGTTGGCTGAGAAGATCCAGACCATCCATACCTGGCATTCGAATGTCGCTAATAATGGCATCGGGTTGTTCCACATTGAGATGTCGCAATAATGACAGACCGTCGTCAAAACAATGCACGTTAAATCCTTCTTTTGACAGCGCTTTATCCAAAACCCAGCGTATGGACTTTTCATCATCCACTACCCAAATTGTAGCTGATTCACTCATCTGATTGCTCCAGAGGAATTATTAGGGAAAATACAGTGTGTCCTGGTCGGCTTTCGAATTTGATTACACCATGGTGATATCTGATGATTGAGTGCGCAACCGACAGGCCAAGACCAGTGCCTCCTGACCTGCCACTGATCATTGGATAAAAAAGCTGTTCTCTCAATTCAGCAGAGATGCCCGGGCCGTTATCCATCACGTCAATTCGAACAGCCAATCGGTGGGTCACAGTACCAATTGTGTATTGCCTTTCCGTCCGCGTGACCAGTGTGATTTCAGGCTGCTCCTGCTGGTCTGATAATGCCTGCATGGCGTTGCGGACGATGTTGAGAAGAGCTTGATGCAATTGTCCCCTATCGGCAGTCAGGTCCGGAATACTCGGATCGTAGTCTCTTACAATGATGAGATGCGGATCCTCTGCGACTATCAGGCTGCATATTCGCTCTAAGATTTCATGGATATTGGTAGGTTGAAGCATAGGTAAGGTGTTGGGTACCAGCAGGCGATCTACCAGGTTACGCAATCGGTCTGTCTCTTCGATGATTATATTCGTGTAGTCATCCAGGTTTTCACCTCCCAATTCTTCTGCCAATAGCTGCGCTGAACCCCGGATACCGCCAAGCGGGTTCTTGATCTCATGTGCCAGACCTCGAATCATCTGGTGAGTGGTTTCCTGTTGAATGCGCACAGCTTCGTCATGATCGATTTGCAGCAGACGATCGATAGGTAGAATCTCCATCGCCAGCATTGGCCACTCAGACTCGCTCATGGGTGAAACCGTGTAGTCGACGGTGATTTGATTCCCACCAGGGAAGGCGAGTTGTGCCTTGCGTTGCGTATATGGTTGTCCCGTCTGCAGTGCGTCGAACAGAACCTGTTCTACTTCACGATAATTCAGCAGAAAGTCAGATAGCAGGCAATCTATGCCACGTGTTCCCGAGATAGCCAACAAGTGCTGCGCAGCAGGATTGATCAGTCTGATTCTTAGTTCGTGGTCCAGGCACAGGACTGCTGTATTGAGATTGTCCAGTAACTGTCCCGCGAGTTTCGCAGCGAGTTTGCTCATGCAATGTTCCCGGTCCGGAATATGATTCTGCTCCAGGGCTGAATCCGCGACGACTAGTTTCGCTGCAAGATTCAAACCAATCTGGTATGCCGCAAGCTTGTCTTCCTGAGCTAGGAGCCTGACCGAGAACAGATTGGCCTACTGTGGCGGCTGCACATTGGCCC
>CAZNFE010000372.1:0-3448 GCA_964571945.1 uncultured Pseudomonadales bacterium | reverse complement strand
AAAAACAATGTTGGCTTGTGAGTGAATGCCCGGCGGCAAAACATGACCCTGTAATCTGGAATACAGCATGGCTTCGCATACCCCGCAAGACGCTGACCATAAGCCATTGAGCGCAAGACTCAAATCATTGCAATTCGCTATCACCCGGAAACTGATGGCGGCATGGATTCGTCCTACAGTAATTGGCAATGATCCACAACAATCCAAACTCAACACGTCACAACCCGTTTGTTACGTGCTGCACAATCTGTCACTTGCGGACTTGCTGGTAACCGACCAGGTATGTCGCAACGCCAGCCAGCCATCACCAGTCAACCCATTGCAAGCAACTTTTATTGATGAGGGCAGAGCCTTTTTTTTTCTGGCTCACAGAGAAGGCAGAATTTTCAAGCGCCCCAGTATGCGCGAATATTCCCCACGACTTCTGCGCATTCTCAGCGCATTACGCACCAATCCGGATTGTGACATTCAGTTGGTGCCAATAACCCTGTTCTGGGGTCACGCGCCGGATCGGGAAAAATCCATTTTCAAGAGCATCTTTTCGGACAACTGGGTTGCAACCGGACGAATCAAGAAAACATTCGCCTTGATCTTTCACAGGCGACACATCGTACTGAGATTCAGCCCGCCCATATCACTTAGAGAACTGATTGACAGCGAACCCGATCCGGCGCTGCAACAGAGAAAGCTGGGACGAATATTGCGCGTCCACTTCCGCAGGCAGCGGCAGGCGATTCTCGGCCCGGATCTCTCTCATCGTCGCACCCTGGTTGACACTTTGCTCTCCAGCACTTCGATGCAGGATACAATCGCCCGGGAATCTGTTCTGCAGAATCAGACAGAATCAGCACTGGCGGCGAAGGCAAAACGTTATGCAGATGAAATAGCAGCTCACCAGTCCTACAGTGTCGTACGATTCATGTATAGCCTGCTGACATGGCTATGGAATCGGCTCTATGAGGGCATTTTAGTTAACAATATTGAGCGAGTGCAAAGACTTGCCGAGGACAATGAATTAATTTATGTGCCCTGCCACAGGAGCCATATCGACTATTTGTTGCTGTCCTACGTACTCTACACAAACGGGTTGACACCGCCACATATCGCCGCAGGTATAAATCTAAACATGCCGGTTATTGGTTCTATATTGCGTCGTGGTGGCGCATTTTTCATGCGTCGCTCATTTACCGAAAACGCGCTCTATAAAGCCGTGTTTGATGAATACATGCATTTGATGTTCAGCAGAGGTTATGCAGTCGAATATTTTATCGAGGGTGGCAGAAGCAGAACGGGAAGAATGCTGCAGCCACGGACAGGTATGCTATCTATGACCATGCGCGGGTTTCAGAAAAATCCCGCTCTGCCACTCGTTTTTATGCCCGTATATTTTGGCTATGAAAAAATACTGGAAGCAGGAACATACATTGATGAACTCAAAGGTAAACCAAAAAAGGGTGAATCCATATCCGATCTCTTCAGTATCTTTAAACGGCTCAAGAGTTCATTCGGTCGCGTTAGTGTCAATTTTGGTGCACCACTCTACCTCTCCAGTTTCATGGATGAGCATCTTCCCGAATGGCGTACTGCCAGTGGCATCGATCGTAAGGATAGTTTTGCTCTGGGCACGCAACTGGCCTGCGAATTGGCAACGAGGATAAATAACGCGGCTGCTATCAATCCCGTCAACCTTGTTGCCACCATCCTGTTGGCGACACCAAAACAAGTGATCGAGGAGACTCGCCTGGAAGAATGTCTGAATTTCCATCTGAGATTTCTTGAGGCATTTCCTTACACAGCGGATGCTACAATCACTTCACTCTCCGCCACCGAGATCATAGAGAAAGCGGTACAAGTTTCAATCCTGACACGAAATACATATCGTTTTGGAAATATACTCTCCGTTAAAGGAGATATAGCCATTCTTCTGACTTACTACAAGAACAATATCAGCCACATTCTGGCATTACCTTCTCTGGTAGCCAGATTCCTTTTAACGACCAAACAACCTTCTGATGATTCGATCGTTGCCATGTGCAGACAACTTTATCCCTATCTGCAAGCAGAGCTGTTTCTACACTGGCAACCTTCAGATATCAGCGATGTTGTTAGTGAAGTGCTACAGGCGATGGGCAACATCGAACTCATCCGATTCAGCAATCATGAGCTCATCCTGCCACCCGGAGATTCCTGTGAATTCGCAGCCCTGGGTGTTCTCAGCCGGATGATCGAACCCACGCTGGAACGTTATCTGATCGCATTAGCCGTTCTGGAAGCTACTGAGAAATTATCGAGACACGAATGGGAATCGAGCTGTCAGGTAATCGCAGAACAACTGTCAGTAATCTACGGTCAAAACGCACCTGAATATTTTGACCGTCCATTGTTCACAACTTTTATCTCCCGGATGATTGCAGAAGATGTTGTCAGTACAGAATTGGATAGGCAACCCTCAATGGACCAACTATTGAGTGTGTTACGCAACAGCCTCAATCCGGATATGCAACACAACATCAACCAGGCAGTGAAACAGCTCTCCGTCAATACTGTTTGAGGAAGCACTGATCAACCCGTGTGACAGGCGGCCGCCAGCACTATTGAACGCGAAAACTCCCGACTCTGCCGGGGAATTATGATTGGATAAATACGTCGAAACGGCTCGCTTTGCCCTTCAAGCTGAACGTAGGCTTGATCGATACACTTGCCCCACGAAGTGGTCTTTTCAATACAATTCTATTTGCTCCGGAGGCGCTGGCACACGCAAAAAGAGTATTCCAGTTTTCATCAGTACCCAGTATCGCCTGCATTAACTGCATATCTCCCCGAGACAGGGCAGTTCGGGATCTATCAGGGAACATCGGGTCCAAATAGACAACACAATCAGATAAAATTTGTTGTCGTTTAATCCAGTCACAAGCATCCGCATTTTTGAGAGTCATGCGGGTTGCCACGTCTGCCAGACTATCAATTTCCGAGGCCCTTCGCAGCCCATCCTCCAAAAGCAAAAACATTAACAGCGAGCGTTCCAACATAATTACCCGGCATCCTAATGACGCCAGAATAAAGCTGTCTTTACCTAACCCCGCAGTCGCATCCACCACGGTCGGGGCGAACTTCGCAGTTATTCCAACCGCACGTGCAATCGCTTCATTTCTGCGGCTGCTGTGCGCCCTTCTGAATTCCATACTCGCTGTATTGAAATCCACACGCAATGGATTCTGGTTCGAACCGGCTTTTCTGACGGACAGACCATCTTCCGCCACCAGCAGCTGAAAATTGCTTTGTTCAGGATCCGGCTTTCCATGCAAAGACAGATCCGTCAAGCCCATCGATACAGCAATCTCTGCAGCGCGTTCCAGGCATGCATCACTCATTGGGACTACACAAATCTGGTTCATCCTAGAAACCGCAGTTGAACACGAATATGGGGTGAGCGATGGGGCGTCACGGC
>CAZNFE010000371.1:0-3449 GCA_964571945.1 uncultured Pseudomonadales bacterium | reverse complement strand
ACCATTACGCTACGGATATAGAGGCGGATAAGGTGATTTACTTTGATCATCGGCAAGGTGTACTGGATAAAGATGGCACTGTTATTAACGAAATCCAGCCGTCCGAGATCAGTACCACAGTTTTGCTTGACAATGAAATACCCAAACAGCTGGAGTTGGCCGCGTACGCGTGCCAAAACGGTGTTAATCGATGCCATTTAGTCAGTTATTCTCAGGATGGTGCACTCCTTGAGGAATTGTTTACTCGCGACGGTTCCGGCACCCAGGTATGCAGAGAAAGTTATGAACAAACCAGACCAGCCAGCATTGAAGATATAGCTGGTATCATTGCACTCATAAGACCTCTCGAGGAACAGGGAGTTCTCGTGAAGCGTTCAAGAGAACGATTGGAAGCCGAGGCCTCCTGCTTTGATGTCATCATTCGGGACGGCACAGTGGTTGGTTGTGCAGCCCTGTATCCATATGAGGAATTCGGTGAATTGGCTTGCCTCGCCACACATCCGCATTATCGAAATGGCGGGCGCGGCGAATTATTGCTCCATGCTATCGAGAAGCGGGCCAGGAATCTCGGCCTGAAAAATTTATTTGTATTAACAACCCAGAGCATTCACTGGTTTGCGGAGCGGGGCTTCCAGCCCGCCGCACCCGAACAACTGCCAGCAGAAAAAAAATCACTATACAATTATCAACGCAATTCAAAGATATTCATAAAGCCCCTTTAGGGTAAGCGCTGCGAGCGCACCAGGAGAACTACTTAATATGCCAAACTATCGATCAAGAATCTCCACTCACGGCAGAAACATGGCTGGCGCAAGAGCCCTCTGGCGCGCTACCGGAATGTCCACTGAAGATTTCGGCAAGCCGATTATTGCCGTAGCCAATTCGTTCACTCAATTCGTACCAGGGCACGTACATCTCAAGGATATGGGGCAGTTAGTAGCCAGAGAGATAGAAAAAGCCGGGGGTGTAGCAAAAGAATTCAACACCATTGCCGTGGATGACGGAATCGCTATGGGGCACGATGGCATGCTTTACAGCCTGCCGTCCCGAGAGATTATCGCAGATTCGGTTGAGTATATGGTGAACGCCCACTGTGCGGATGCGCTCGTTTGCATTTCAAATTGCGACAAGATCTCACCCGGCATGTTAATGGCCTCTTTGCGGCTCAATATTCCAGCAGTATTCGTTTCAGGCGGGCCCATGGAAGCCGGTGTTACGCCATTGGCCAATCACAAGACAAACTTGATCGACGCAATGATCATCTCGGCGGATGACGCCTACACCGATGCCCAGGTAGATGAAATGGAGCGATCCGCCTGTCCTACCTGCGGATCCTGTTCCGGGATGTTCACGGCCAATTCCATGAATTGTCTGATGGAAGCGCTCGGCCTGGCTTTACCTGGCAATGGCACCATGCTGGCTACGCATTCAGACCGTGAGCAGCTGTTCCTCAGGGCGGCAACAACAATTGTCGAACTTACGCATCGGTATTACGCGCAGGAAGACGATTCGGTATTGCCTCGCAGCATTGCTAATTTCGATGCTTTCGAGAATGCCATGAGCGTGGACATTGCTATGGGCGGTTCAACCAATACAATCCTGCATCTACTCGCAGCAGCCAGGGAAGCCGAGTTGAATTTTACCCTTAAGGATATCGATCATTTATCAAGAAGAGTGCCAAATTTTTGCAAAGTCGCTCCGTCAAGCCAGGATTTTCATCTCGAAGACGTACACAGAGCGGGCGGTATAATGGCCATCCTGGGAGAATTGGACCGCGCCGGCCTACTCAACACAGGGGTATCCACTGTACACAGCAGCAGCCTTGCTGACTGTCTGACCAACTGGGATATCAAACAATCAGCAGACAAAGCCGTATCGAATTTCTACCGCGCGGCTCCAGCGGGTATTCCCACACAAACAGCATTTAGTCAAAGTTGTCGGTTCGACGATCTGGATCTCGATCGGGAAAGCGGCTGTATAAGAGATCTGGCACATGCCTACAGTACAGAGGGTGGTCTGGCAGTACTGTACGGAAACATCGCAGAAGATGGTTGCATCGTTAAGACCGCTGGCGTCGATGAGAGCATCTGGAAGTTTCAGGGCCCCGCACGAATTTTCGAGAGTCAGGATTCGGCGGTAGAGGCAATTCTCAGTGATCAAGTTCAAACCGGTGACGTAATCATCATTCGTTATGAGGGACCTCGTGGCGGACCAGGTATGCAGGAAATGCTGTATCCCACAAGTTATCTCAAATCAAAGGGTCTGGGTAAAGTCTGCGCACTATTGACCGATGGTCGCTTTTCCGGCGGCACTTCCGGTCTGTCGATTGGCCATGCTTCACCCGAGGCAGCAGAAGGAGGCGCAATCGGCCTGATCGAGGATGGCGACCGGATTGAAATAGATATCCCGAATCGACACATTCACCTGGCTGTATCGGATGACGAATTAAGCGCAAGGCGTCAAGCCATGGAACAGCAGGGCGAAAATGCCTGGAAACCGACAGAAGTACGCAGCCGGATGATATCACCGGCGCTGCAAGCGTACGCTGCCATGACCACCAGCGCAGACAAGGGTGCAGTCCGCGATGTATCCCAGCTCGGGAAAAGATAGCTACGGAAAAGATCGCTACGGAAAAGATAGCTACCACCAATCATGCTGGTAGCAACCTGTTTGGGGCATTCGCATTGTTCCTTCCATCAAATTCACATTACTGGACGTATTCGGGATATGCATCTTCGATACGGTTTTTCGCAGCAACGCCACGTGAAATGCAAACACGATTCTGCTTATGACCTGGATTATTGACAACTACCTGGAGTTGGTCGGGACTTTGAGTGGCCTGATCTATCTCTACCTGGAAATCAGACAGAAAGTCTGGCTATGGCCACTGGGACTGATTACTTCAAGTGTATATGCCGTCGTATTCTTCGAATCGAAATTCTATGCGGATATGGCACTGCAATTTTACTACATCGGAATCAGTATTTATGGGTGGTACTGGTGGCTGCACGGCGGTGAATCCGAAGGAAAAGAAGCCCTGCCGGTATCACGAACCGATTCGAAACTGGCCATATTACTGTTCGTACTCACCCTGTTGATGTTCTATCTTATCGCTGTAGTCCTCAGAGATTACACGGATTCACCGGTACCATATGGCGATGCCTTTACAACGGCACTGAGTATCACGGCAACATGGATGCTAGCCCGAAAACTGATTGAGCACTGGTGGATTTGGGTTATTGTCAACTTTGTATCGCTCGGTCTTTACATATACAAGGGCTTGTACCCGACTGCCGTACTATTTTTCTTCTACGCCAGTATGGCGGTTGCTGGTTATTATCAGTGGAAAAAGTCATTACAGGTCAGCGATGAGCAGCAAAATTATCAAACCGCTCGAACCCGGAGAGACGGTAATCCTAGCCCATGGTCTGTTTCCCGTATACATCACA
>CAZNFE010000370.1:0-3453 GCA_964571945.1 uncultured Pseudomonadales bacterium | reverse complement strand
AGATCCTTCACGGGTAGATACGACCCGGTTCAGGAAATCGCCGATCTGGCGCAGCTCCCCTTTGCAGTAGCAGAGATTGAGCGAGGATTACAGGAGGAATCTGTTTAGCACGGCTCCGGACCCGCGTGATGGCATCAAACCATTGCTTCGTTCGATTGACTAGGGTATGAACCAGAATCCTTCCTGGCGTTAAACGGACCCGTTCTGATGCCGGACTATATAGTCTTTGACTGAATCAGTATCTGCTGCAAGATTTTCCTTTCTTGTGGGAAGCCCTGCCAAGGCATCGAGTGATACATGACGGACCGGGATCTCAGGTAACACTTGCTCGAACACCCCGGGGAATTTGGCCGGATGAGCGGTCGCCATACAAACCATCGGAACATCTCTGAGGACATGTTGTTTCGCTACATAAATACCCACTGCCGTGTGCGGATCAGCCAGATAACCGCATGACTCATATGTATCATGTATAGCCTGGATAGTTTGTTGATCCGAAGCGGCACCCGCTCTGAATACCGGGTCAACTTCTGCGGTATTCATTGGAAATTTAGCTGCACCCGAATTAGTGAAAGTTTCCATGAATTCTCTCACCTGCCCGGAAGAGGCATCGAACAGGTAATACAGGTAGCGCTCAAAATTGCTCGCGACCTGTATGTCCATCGCCGGACTATGGCTAAATTTCACATCCCCTCGGCGATACCATCCAGTATTGAAAAACACACTCAATATATCATTTGCATTGGTTGCCAGAATCAATCTGTGTATCGGCAATCCCATGCGGCGGGCAAGGTATGCCGCGAAGATATTGCCGAAATTGCCAGTAGGTACACAAACATCAAATTTGTCCGGCATATCCAGCTGATACCAACTGGAGAAATAGTAAACAATCTGGGCCAGTACTCTGGACCAGTTTACCGAGTTGACCGCTCCCAACCGGTACTTCTCTTTAAATAGTAGGTCGGAGAAAATTGACTTCAGAAGAAGCTGACAGTCATCAAAGCTACCATCGATTCCCAAATTATGAACATTCGAATCCAGAACAGTCGTCATTTGACGCTCCTGGATTGGCGACGTTTTCCCCTCCGGGAACATGATAAATATGTCGATATTTTTTCGTCCCCTGACACCTGCAATCGCGGCACTTCCGGTATCACCACTGGTAGCCCCAAGTATATTCAGTGACTGGTTCCGCTCCTCCAGAATGTACTCGAACAGGTTGCCCAACAGTTGTAAGGCGATATCCTTGAATGCCAGTGTCGGGCCATGAAACAGCTCAAGAATATAAAGGTCACCTACCTTTTTAATTGGCGTAATCCTCGAGTCTGCAAACGAGGAATAGCTGGTATCGATTAATCGTCGTAAATCAACTTCGGGGATATCATCAGCAAATAACCGGATGATCTCATAGGCAAGCTCACTGTATGATTTTTGTGACCATAGCTTTAGCTGATCAGTGACGTCGGGAATGACCTGGGGAACCAGCAATCCTCCATCGGTTGCCAGACCCATCATCACTGCGTCCTTGAAACCGACAGCAGCTGTCTGCCCACGTGTGCTTACATATTTCATGGTATGGCAACCACGCCCATCTTTAATTGGAAAGCCGCCATTATAGGGTTTGAGTCAACTGTTTCAAGCAACTCAACATCATGCTGAATTAAAAAGGGACGCTCATGCGTCCCTTTTTAATCGTTCGTTACCATCCACCTTTGTACCTGGGATCAGCCGTACCACGTCAAAATACCTACCATCAAATTCGGTGATAAACGGACAATGTTATCAATGCACTGTAACGCCCGGTTCGATCTCTTCGGCAAATTTCACAATGATACTATGGGCTTCGTGATGGTTCTCCTTTGCGATATTGTTAGGTACCTCCCGTCCGATGCAGCCTGCAGGATTGGAAGCCGTTAAACCGCGTCAGTGCCTGTCTCACCCGTTCGAATTCGTATCACATCATCCAGGGGTGTGATAAAAATTTTTCCGTCCCCAACTTTACCAGTATTTGCTGCATTGTTGATCGCCTCTATCACACTATCCAGAGACTCATCCGCAATGGCAACTTCTATCTTTACTTTCGGCAGAAAGTCAACCACATACTCTGCGCCACGATACAATTCCGTATGTCCTTTTTGTCTTCCGAATCCTTTCACCTCAGTCACTGTCATACCCTGGACCGATATTTCGGAAAGTGCTTCCCGCACATCATCCAATTTGAAAGGCTTAATGATCGCCGTAACTAATTTCATGAATCCTGCTCCTTTACCCGCTTACATTCTGTTATAGACAGATTGGCAAATTTATCCAATTTACAGACTTTTTGATAGTGCAAATGCCACCCTGGAATCACATAGATCTGTACCTCCAAAACACTCGCTACTCGACAGATCCGTGTCATACCAGGTCAGGCCCAAATCGAGGCCACCAATAGATCTGGCTACCGATACCGAATAGTCCACATAGTCAGGTGTGCCGAAAGCAGCATTGTCGTCAATATCCTGGCTACCATAGTGGAAAGTCAGTCCAAAGTCATTGGGCAGCCCCAGTTCATATTCAGCGTAGAGGTAATTGGCGCTGCCGCTTTCACCAAAAAAATCACTGGCTACAGAGAGTCCGAGTGTTGCACCCTTGAACGAAACCGATCCATAGATCTCGTCAAAATTGTAATCAGCATGTCCGGCATCCTGATTTGGATAGTCGTAGTGTAAAATGCCAACATCGTATGCTAGTTCTTCGTTGACACTGCCGCCAAAACCGACGTAGTAATCCATCTCTACATATCCATCGAATGCGATATTGGATGCCCAGATACCCGCATACAGCCCGTTTTCACCAACCCAGTCGAAACCACCCTGTATGGTCGCTGCCTCTTCAGTCTGTGAGATGCCTCGGTAAACATAGTCTGTGCCAATGGATACGTTGCCACTCAATTCATCGGCATTGGCACCCACAGTACATGCCAGCATTATCCCACAAACCACGCCAATTTCTTTCCTACAGATCATGATATTCTCCCGTTTTTGTCGTAATGAAAATTTGGTCATCCATGCACCCTGTGGCACATGTCGCTCCTGTTTGTATTAACTAGTTGCATTGGCTTTTTGCATCGACCGTGCCAACCGAAAATATTCGTTATATTTCAAAGAGATAATTCTATTTACACAGGATGCCTGTCTCCTACGCAGCACATATTTGGTGCAGATTCTTCCAGCAAGTGCTAATTCGGTGCAATCCAGATGCGAAGTAATGGCAAGTGCGATGCTTTGCGGCGATCGATGCTACAATATGCTGACCTCAAGCCAGTTCAGGTTCGAAGCGATGAATCCAGACTCCTTTCTCGATCAGCTTTCCAGCAAAATTGACAAGCTCTTGCCGCCGGAGTTACCACACCAGATAAAAAAGAACTTGCTCGCCTTGATTGAGGCTTCCTTCAGTAAGCTTGATAGTCGT
>CAZNFE010000369.1:0-3459 GCA_964571945.1 uncultured Pseudomonadales bacterium | reverse complement strand
GGACTCAATATGCCACCGTCCTCGCTACGGCCACAGTTCCCGGTCAGGCTCCTAGCCAGTATTTCGCATGCCCGCGGCAATACCGGCAATGGTTACCAATAAAGCTTTCTTGACTCTTTCATTGGTTTTTTCACTGCGGTGCCGGGAGATCAATTCGATCTGCAGGAAATGTAGCGGATCGGTATAGGGATGCCGAAGATCCAACGAATGTCTGATTTCCGGTGTTTTTTCCAGCAACCCTTGCTGATCCTTGATTTTGTTCACGTGAGTGATGAGCTCAGTCAGCCGATCCCTGAACCCATCCCCCAACCTCTTTAACTCAGGCAAGACAAGGACTTCATCATATCGCTCCGAAATTTCACCATCTGATTTAGCCAGCACCATTTCCAGCATACTAATTTGGGTCTGGAAAAATGGCCAGTCATTGTTCATTTCCTGCAGTTCAGACCACTGGACCTCGGTCAAATTCTCGGAAAAAGCCTGCTCGGTACCGAGCCAGGCAGGCAACATCAATCTCTTTTGTGTCCAGGCAAAAACCCAGGGAATTGCTCTCAGATCTTCAATGGAACGATCATTGGGTCGGCTCCTGCGTCGTGCAGGACGACTACCGAGCGCTAACAATTCAAGCTCTCGCTCAGGTGTACCGTCGGCAAAGTATGAAACGAAATCGGGATCTGCGACGGTAGTTCGATAACTGTTGCTGGCAACTTCGGCCAGGCTATCCATCAGCAGGCGCCAGTTTTCCATTGGCTTCGGTGGGGGTAACAGACTCGCTTCAATGGTCGCGCTCAGCACCAGATCCAGATTTTTCAATGCCAGGGGTGCAGAACCATATTTGAACCGAATCATTTCTCCCTGTTCTGTAACCCGCATACTGTTTTTGATCGAACCAGGAGGTTGCGCAAGGATCGCTTGTCTGGCCGGATTACCCCCGCGACCTGCTGCACCACCACGGCCGTGAAATAGCGTCAGGTCGACCTGGTACTTCTCCGCAATGACCACGAGTTCCTCCTGAGCCCTATATTGCGCCCAGGCGGCTGCAAATTGCCCGGCATCTTTGGCTGAATCTGAATAGCCAATCATTACCTGCTGACGGCCATCGATGTACCGGGTGTACCATTCGGTGCGCAGTAACCGCTCCAGCGTCCAGGCAGCCGTGTCGAGATCATCCAGCGTTTCGAACAGGGGAACCACCGGTAGTTTTTTGCTGAGACCACACTTGCGCATCAAGAGTACCACGGCCAGAACATCTGAAGGATGCCGGGCCATCGATACGATGTAGCTGGAGATTCCTTCCGCATTACCCTGGGCAATGAGCCTGAATGTTCGCAACACTTCCGCCCCGTCACCCTCGGGAATCCAGTCTTTGGGAATGAGTGGTCTTTTCGTATTGAGTTCCTCCAGCAGAAAATCGGCGCGCGCTTTCTCTGACCACTCTTTGTAACTTCCCAATTCCAGAAACTGTGTGAGATTATCCAGCAGCTCGATGTGCTGCTCGGCACTCTGCCGGATATCAAGTTCCACTAATGTCACCCCAAACGTCGATACCCGAATCAGGGTTCGCTTCAGTGAACCATCTGCAATAATCCCCATACCGCTCTGGTGCAGCGATTCATAACAAGCAAGAAGTGGTGCAAACAGATCGTCCCTGTACAGGATTAACCCGGCACCGGGAGGTGCATCCGTCTCCGCCCAATTTCTGGTGGCACTCAGTTTCTCACGCAATTTCCGCAACACGACACGATATGGCTCGTGTGAACTCTCAGTTCCCACAAACACTTTGAATTCTTTCGTACATTTCGACACGGACCACTCACCAAATCATTTTTCCACACTCCCGCAATATAAAACTGCTGCAGCCCAACGTGCCAGACGAATCACTTCATCGGTTACTGTAGCCGTGACGTTCGGATTGCCATCCCTGTCACCGCCCATCCAGGAAGAGATTCTTATCGGCGCTACGTCGAGCGTCATTGACTCCCCGGTATGCTGCTGCAGCAACTCGTTCAAGCCCTGCCATAATTTGGGAATAGCAGTCCAGAACGAGTGTTCGATTACCGCATAACCCCAGATCGCTTCTTCCTGGGGGGTTGGTTTTTCTATGCGGATCTCATCCGTATGCCATACCTCAGCAATAAGGCGTTCCAGTTCAACCTGCTCGTCAGAATGTAGCGGTTGTTCTTCCCTGACCCGGTCCAGGGCACTGGCGATGCGATTGTATTTCTGGATAAGTGTCCTGCGGGTGATTTCAGTCGGGTGCGCCGTCAACACCAGATCACAATGTATTTTCCTGATCGTGTCTGCGATTTTCGCCTTCTCGATGCCTCTGGTTTCCAGCATCAGGAACAAATCGGCGAGGTTTGAATGCTCCGGTATATGCATATCAGCAATTTCACCGGTTTCCGCCTGTTCCGCGATATTGGTCAGATTAAGAAATTGGTTGAATGCGCGTGCAACGGAAATCAGGTAGTCATCATCCAGTTTGGAAAGTACCTGTTGCAGTTTTTGATGTTCGCCATGCTCATCCTGTCGACGCGTCTTGGCCAGCAGGCGAATTTCTTCCTCTTTCTCGAGAAATTCCCGGCCCAGGTGTGCGGTCATGGTCTGACCGAGAAGATTCCCAAGAATTCGAACCCGGTATCTAAGTTGCCTGGAGATTAAATCGACCATCTGGATTCCTGATCAGTTGCTGATACAGTAAATCATTCAAATGGCAGGCACAACTACCCCGCTCGATGAGGGCTTTTAGTGCATCTCCTGTTATTCGTTCTCCTGCAACTCAAAGTCACACCGCAACCATCTGTCGATGGGTACGGGTTGCCAACCCAGAAACGAAAAATTGAGATGCCCGTAGCCACCGGAGAAGCCACTCCACTTGACCATTCCCGGCTCAATTTCATTGGCTCCATGCCAGTCTTTGAACTGCAGGGGTTCCCATCCGTTATACGATATAATCTGCCCGGGTTTGACATTTGGTGCTATTTTGGCTCGACAACAGAATTCGCTCACATCATTGAAGACACGAATAAGATCATCATCCGAAACACCCCTGGCTTTAGCATCATCCGGATTGATCATAGCGTTTGGCGAGCCTCGATGAGTACCCAATACGGTGCTGTTCATGTGGTTTATCGAATGCACCGACCAGCGGCTGTGACCGGAAGTCATACCCAACGGATAATCACCCCCCATGGAGGGATTGGGCTTATGAACCGGTAATTGCTCGCCCGCTTCCAGAAACCACTCATGGTCGATGTAAAATTGTGCTCGTCGGGCATAGGAGGGAAACGGATCACCCACATCCACATGATTTCGAAACGGCGTGTGTGTATCACTTTCTTCAAACGGAGAAGCCTGCATCAGCGCGCCAGGCATCTTGCCCCAATCCGTAAATCGAATGAAACCGGTTTCTCTGATCGTATCTAGCGTTGTACCTTCGGGGAGGGTACCGGCAACAAC
>CAZNFE010000368.1:0-3460 GCA_964571945.1 uncultured Pseudomonadales bacterium | reverse complement strand
AAATGATAAATACGCAGGAAGCAGCAGATTGTGTTGTAATCACGACACATCACTCTTCGGTGGATTACAGCCATGTTCTAAATAACTCAAATTTAGTCGTAGATACACGCAACGTTTACAATGCCGAATTACAGAGTGCATCAAAACTAGTAGTGTTAGGGAGATCATGAGATCACTAATCTTCAGATTCTGCATCATAATAATACTATTGAGTACCATGCTAGCCGGACAGGACTGGGGATCAGTAGACGGAACTGATGGTGAGAAGCTGGATTCTCCACTTTTTACTTACCCTGAGAACTCAATCGAAATGAACCCTACTGCTCTTGAGGGACCAATTGACGCAGTCACCTACATGGTGGGCCCCGGAGATGTCTTTAGTATTAACATCAATCATACTGACATCATCTACCTGAATGCCACCATTGCACCAGCTGGTGACCTGCTTATCCCAGGTGTTGGATTGCTCAACCTAAAGGGGATGAATCTTCAAGCCGCTCTGGCTGCCCTGAATCTTGCTTGCGAACAGGTTTATAGAGGTGCAAATATAAGTATCAGCCTTACACAACTTCGACAATTCAAAGTTCTGCTTTCAGGTGCAGTTAAAAATCCAGGGCAGTACACTGTCCTTGGTGCAACTCGATTGAGTGATATACTGGAAAGAGGTGAACTGCTTCCACTGGCCATGGATTATAATATTCGTATTGAACATGTTGACGGAAGCACTGAAACCGTGGACCCCAGCGAATTTTTTACTTCCGGGTCGCGGGACTCCAACCGGTTTCTTAAAGCAGGGGATCATATTCATGTGCCATTTGGTAAATTTGAAACCAGTGGGCTGGTTGCCAGAGGAGCCATAGAGAATCCAGGTTATTACATCATTAAGGCAGAAGAATCTCTCGAAGCATTCATTGAACGAAAAATCCAGTACAAGTCAACTCTTGATATCTATGGAGTAAAATTGTTGCGTCGCACTGAAGGTGAGTTTCAGATCATCGATATTTCACCCGAAACGTTCGGTTCTACCTTCCTCAAACCGGGAGACAATATCGAGTTTCTATCAGAGAGCCCAGTGAGCATTATAGGTCATATTGGAAACCCAGGGTCATACATATTTGTTCCTGGTTTGACTGCCGGGGATTATGTATCACGTGCCGGTGGATTGTTACCCAGCGGAACAACCGTAGGATTAAAAGTGACACGTATTGACGGATCAACCTACGCTGGTGAGGATACAATTGTCCAGCGGGGAGACATAATCGAGGTACGACGGTCACTAGTGGATGTGTTTTTTGGAGACATCAGTATTTTTCAGCTCCTCTCTGGAGTAGCCACACTTGTTCTGGCTGTTTCAGCAGCAGGAATCTGATAGCAGCAGGAGAGTCACATGGATTCCCCAAACGTAACGAAAACAAGTGCTGATCCACTTTTCGCCTTTTTCGTCAGGTTGTGGCAACGTCGTGTCCTACTGATTCGCAATATCTTCCTGGCAGGTGTAATTTCAGTGGCCATTGCTCTCATACTCCCCAAAACCTACCGGGCATCTGCGGTTCTCATGCCACCCAGTGAAGAAATGGGCGTGGGTATGTTGGGCAACCTAATGAGTTCTCCTCTCAGTGCATTCATGGGTGCAGGATCCAGCACCGAAGCTCTGAGCATTCAGGCCATACTCAAAAGTCGAACTCTGGCTGAGTCCACCATAGAAGAATTCGACCTTATGAGCTTCTGGGATGTTGAAAATCGCCAGGACGCCCTCGAAGGATTCTCCGAAAGCTATGTCCTCACGCTGGAAGAGGAAGGTACCATCAGGCTGGATTTCTATGTGAACACCGGCTGGTTTGCCAGCAGCGAACGCGCCCTCCAATGCGCGAAACTAGCGGCTGACATTACAAATTATATGATCAGTGAGCTGGATATTATTAACAAGGAGTTGAAAACTGAGAGTGCCAGGTTCAATCGGATTTTCATCGAAAATAGGTATCAGCAGAATCTTGAGGATCTGAAGCAGGCTGAAGATGCAATGTTGGAATTTCAGAACAAGAATAATATGGTCGCCTTACCTGAGCAGACCAGTGCTGCCATTACCGCTGCAGCCACTATTCAGGCTGAAATCATGTCCAGCGAGGTAGAGCTTGAAACTCAAATGAGCACGCTTCAGGAGGATCACCCCAGAATCTTGACCTTGAAGAAAAACATTGAGGGACTGAAGGAAAAACTTGCGGATCTTGAAGCCGGTGAAAACCTCTCTGACATTTTCCCGGGTTTCAGGGATATTGCCGATTTAGCAATTGATTACGGTCGACTTTACAGAGAAATCAAAATCCAGAACACATTGTTCACCTTTCTTACTCAGCAATATGAAGAAGCTAAAATTAAAGAGGCCAAGGACACGCCAACAGTCCAGGTCCTCGATGCAGCGATCATACCTGAAAAAAAAGCTCGACCCAGAAGAAGCCTCTTTGTCATTTTCTGGACCTTTTTTACGGGAGTCCTGACGACCCTCTACATTCAAAATGAAAAGGGACTAAGATCTTTCATCGAGGACGTTCTGAAGCAAAGTGACTGATCTGCCACATGTGGGATCTAGAAAACTGGTTTCAGATACGGTTTTTAATTTTTCTGGCATCCTTGTTCCACTCTTTGTAGCCGTTTTTGCAATACCTCCAGCTCTGGATGGCCTGGGTGCTGAGCGCTATGGTGCACTATCCATTGTGTGGGTCATTCTCAGCTATCTAACTCTTCTAGATTTTGGTGTGTCGAAAGCAACGACAAAATTTTTGGCTGAATTTGACACACAGAGTCAAAGCGCTGAAAAAAATAATATTCTGACTGCGGCCCTTGTGTTCGCAACTGCCATGGGAATCCTCATCGGTAGTATCACCTATCTGCTCTCGAATTTCATGGTTCAAAATCTACTCATCGATGATCCATTGGTGGTAGCTGAAGCCGCAGACTCCATACGACTACTTAGCTTTGCTCTTCCAATAATATTCTTAGGGACTAGTCTGCGTGGGGTACTCTACGCCGCGAGAAAATTCAGGGCAGTCAACCTCATAGTCATTGTGGTCAACTCGCTAGGCTTCGCTATTCCAGCCTTGAGTAAATGGTTGCCACTATCACTTACTGAGACTGTCTTCTGGATTCTGGTGGCCAGATTGATGGCCGTCCTCTTTTACGTCCTACTTGTTAAGCCACTATATAGTTTTAACACTGCATTCTTCTCAAAGTCTCGACAACAGCTAAGGAGATTGTTGAGCTACGGGGGCTGGGTCACTGTAACGAGTATTGTCAGCCCTATTCTGGTTTATGCTGACCGAATAATAATTGGTGGTAGTCTGGGAATCGCCTCGTTGCCATTTTACACCGTATCCCACGATGTTGTGAGCATAGTACGCAGTAACACCATTTCCATTATGATAACCCTGATCCCTGAAGTTAGACATCTGCACTCCATCATAAC
>CAZNFE010000367.1:0-3464 GCA_964571945.1 uncultured Pseudomonadales bacterium | reverse complement strand
ACATCAACGGCTGGCCTGTTTAATCCGGTAATCGGCTAATGTCAAAACTGGTATTGCTTCGCGGCCCGGTTGGGGTCGGTAAGACCAGCACCATAACTGCCCTGACAAAATTACACGGCCGCAAACACATCGGCCCAGTCCTCTATTGCCTTTTCCTGGCCTGCAACGATCTGCACTGTGAATTGCCGGTACCCGGCACTTTCAAGCTGGTGAAGTTTGCCAACTAACACGTCTTTCGTGCCGGTAAAAGTTGAACTAAGAATGAGATCTTCTGTTATAAAAGGCATTTCCTCCGGGCGATTAAACATCAAATGACCACGGTGTAACTCAAGGTAACGGGCATTTGCGGGTTCATAGGTCTCGTAGATCTGGCGGTAGCTTTCGATTTGCGCTGCGCGCTCTGGTGGAAAGATATTCTCAACCAGATCCTTCGCAAAACCCTCAACCAGCGCATGGTAGCCGACCGCAACGTAAGGACCTGCCTGCGCCATGGCTCGATCGCTGGTTGCAGGTTCATCGGATTGCAGAACGCAGCCAAGCGTGAACAGCGTGCTGTGCAGGTCCTCCGGTTTACGACCACTCGATTTCCAGCATGATTGCATCGCCTGCAAAGCCTGAATCGCATCATCGGTTGACCCCCCAAAAGTCAACCAGCCAGCTCCAAATTCAGCGGTGAGCTGCCTGGATTTTTCACCGAATGCGGAAATATGCAATGGAATATCATCTTCGATATTGATCAAACCAAAATCCGGATTGAGGAATCGAACGACGTGCGACTCTCCCTCGCTCAGCCAATCGATGGATTCGCCTGCAAGCAGGCCACGGACATCTTCGATGTAGCGTTGCATATGTTTCAATTTCATCGCCTTCTGACCCATGGTGCGCCGACCGGTAAACCCTGTTCCGACACCGAACCTGACACGACCAGGTGCAAGTTTATTGATACTGGCAAGTGCGTTTGCAGTAACCGGTGCAATGCGGTTGGTAGGGATAAGCACTCCGGTCCCGAGACCTATTTTGGATGTATGTTCAGCCGCAAGAGCCATGCCTACAAATACGTCGGGATTTAGAAGTTGGGTGTCGTAGAACCAGGCATCGGTGAAGCCTAGTTCCTCTGCTCTTTTTACGAGCTTCCATGATTCCGTACTGGTTGCAATCGCAATTCCGAATTCCATAAGGTGACCTGCATGATAGGTTGTGACAGAAAAACTGGCTTTGATTGTTATAAATATACACTCATTTGAATGGGCAGAAAATTAAAAGTAATGGGGTCAGGTCTTGATATAATACCTTTTTCTCTTAAAAAGAGAAAAGGTATTATATCAAGACCTGACCCCCATGCCTGACCCCACTGCTACTGACCCCACTACTCAGACAAATCCTGTTGCTAATCACATGTTGTAAAACTGGTTCTGGATGCATACTATTGATCTTCATATTCCTGAAATGTGGTGACTAAATAATGAAACCAGTTTGTATTGTTATAGGTGCCGGTGCCGGAATCGGTGGCAATGTTGCCAAACGTTTTGCCAGAGAGGATTACCATGCTTGCCTGTGCCGGCGCAGTGATCGAGACGGGCTTGATAAACTGGTTAGTGATATTGAAGCTGCTGGCGGTTCCGCCTCCGGACACATTCTCAATGCCATCGAAGAGAACAGTATCGAGGATCTGGTCACAAAGATCGAATCCGAACTTGGCCCTATCGAAGTAGCGGTCTACAACCTCGGTGCCCAGATCGGCAACGTGTCGCTGGCAGACACCAGTCAAAAGGCCTTCGAAATGGGATGGAGACTTGGCACATTTGGTCTGTTTCGATTAGCCTCCGCGGTTTGTCCAGGGATGGAGAAACGAGGTACCGGCACTATTCTGGTGACTTCGGCGACTGCTGCCGTGAGAGGGAACGCAGGCCAGCATTCACACGCTGCCGCTATGGGCGGCAGGCGGATGCTTTGCCAGACGCTCAATGCAGAATTATCACCGAAAGGCATTCACATCGCTAATTTTATTATCGATGGGGCGGTGGACGCACCGGACACGCTGGGCAAGATGCTCGGTCCCGAGCAATTCCAGAAACTCAGAGAAGCACGCGGCATGGAGCATGACGGCTTGATGTTACCGGAACTCATTGCCGATACTTATTGGCATATTGCCCAACAACATCGATCAGTCTGGACCCACGAGATGGACTTGCGTTCGTTTTCAGACAGCCCCTGGTGGAATAACTAGCGGACTGTAAAAAATATTGGGGTCAGGTCTTGATATAATATGAGTAAAGGGGTCAGGTCTTGATATAATACCTTTTTCTTTTTTCAAAAGAAAAGGTATTATATCAAGACCTGACCCCTCTGGTTGAAAAAGGTATTATATCAAGACCTGACCCCACTGGCGCTGGCGCCCGCTGACGCACTAAACAATATGCTCGGTGAAGAATGTCAGCGTGCGATCCAGCGCTGTTGTGGCAGCGGCTGCATTGTAGGATTCACGGCGATCGCAATTAAACCCGTGATCTGCATCGTAGGTGTACACTGGAACATCGGGAAGCGCTTCCTTTATTTTTTGTACATCGGACATCGAAATATGCGCATCCAGTTCACCGAAATGGAGCAGTAAAGGGATCGCCGGTTTTTGATCCAGCGCTGCGGCGATCCCGCCACCGTAATAGCCCACTGCACAACTCAGCCCGGGACTCCCGGAAGCGCACAGATATGCCAACATTCCGCCGAAACAGTATCCAACAGCACCCACCTTGCCGTATTGCGAGAGTTCTGCAATGCAGCCATTCAGATCCAACAGGGTGTCCTCCATGTTCAGCTTGCCCCGGGCAATACCGGCACCCAGCATGATGCCCTCCTGATCATAGTCGAGTTCCACACCCTTTTCTGCACGATCAAATATCGCCGGTGCAATTGCGGCATAGCCTTGTGCGGCAAATCCATCAGCAACGTCACGAATGTGCTGGTTTACGCCGAATATCTCCTGAATCACCATAATACCGCCTTTGGGTTCACTTTCAGGGAGCGACCGATAGGCACTCAATTCGAATCCATCTGCTGCGGTGATGCTAATGATATCTGCCATTGTAATTCTCCTTTGTTATTATTCCCCGGGAATTAAAACACAAGAGTAATCTACAGGTACACTGTGTCATACTAAAAACTAATCAATCAGCTCGAATCCGAGAGTCCAGGCAGGATTAGTTTTTCAGGCAGAGACCAGAATGGACAAAGAAACTAAATCAGCGATAAAACGGCGTTACAAGGAGGAGATACACCCGAAAGGGATCTACTCTGTTCGCTGCACCGAAACAGGCCAGACCTGGGTCGATTCATCCAATAATCTCCTCAGTAGTGAAAACCGGCTGAGCTTCAGCCTGAAAACCGGTATGCACCTGAATAAGGACCTGCAAGCGGCTCTAAAATCCTATGGTCCGGAAGCATTTAAATTTGAGGTGATGGAGATCTTC
>CAZNFE010000366.1:0-3481 GCA_964571945.1 uncultured Pseudomonadales bacterium | reverse complement strand
TCAGCAGCAGTCGCCGGGAAAGCTCTGATCAGGAACCTGGCGCTAAACGAATCAGCGAGCATGGATGATCAATTGATCGATAAAAATGATGTACAAATGCCGAGCTGTATTTACTCTCTCTACACGGAGCATGCATGACCAAACCTCACGTATCACCCTACGGCAGCTGGAAGTCCCCCATAGACAGCGATCTCATCGTCGCCGACACCATTCGATTGAGTTCAGTCAAGCGGGTCGGAGAGGACCTGTATTGGCTGGAAGGTCGCCCGTCCGAGGCAGGACGGATCGCCGTTGTACAACATAACGACAAGGGGGAAAATATTGATCTGGTAGAACCAACATACAATGTGCGAACACGAGTTCATGAATATGGGGGTGATGCATATCTGGTCCATGGGGGGTTCCTGTACTTCTGTAATTTCAATGACCAGAAACTCTATCGGCAAAGCCTTAAGGCACCGGGCGCTGCCCCTCAGGCACTCACTCCGGATAACAATTGTCGTTATGCAAACGCGGTTCCGGATACCAGTCACAACCGGTTAATCTGCGTGATGGAAGATCATCATCCCACGGATCAGGAAGCGACCAATTCCATCGCCGCCATTAATCTGGATGACGGTTCCAGCAGCGTTCTTGAATCCGGATACAACTTTTACTCCAGCCCTCAACTCAGTCCTGATGGCGGGCAACTGGCCTGGCACTGCTGGAATCATCCGAACATGCCCTGGGATGAGTCAGAGATCTGGCTGGCAAATGTGGATGCCGCCGGGCAGCTCATCGATAAAATCAGGGTTAGCGGGGGTGAAGATGAATCGACCGGTCATCCGCTCTGGTCACCTGATGGCGTGTTGTATTTTATTTCGGATCGAACCGGATGGTGGAACATCCATCGATGGGTCAACAATAAAATGGAAATCGTATGTCAGCAGGATATCGAATTTGGTTCGCCGCACTGGGTATTCGGGGAACCTGCTTTTGCATTTCGATCCGCCGATGAACTAATTTGCATTTGCTCTGAGAATGGTGAAGACAGGCTGGTCACACTGGACCTGACGGCAGATGCCATCAGCGCACCCATGCAAACCATCCAGACGCCCTGCTCTGCCATGAGTTGTTTGCAGGTAAGGGATGACTATGCCTGGTTTATTGGCGCATCACCCACAACACCGGGCAGTATCGTTAGCGTGAACCTGCAATCAGGCGAGTCGAACCTGCTCAGACAATCCAGCAACTACCAGCTCAGTCCGGATTATCTATCGACACCGGAGCCAGTCAAGTTTCCAACCGATAACGGCCTGTTTGCATACGCATTTTATTACGCACCGAAAAACCGTGATTTTACGGCACCTGTTGATGAGCGCCCACCGCTTCTGGTATTCATTCACGGCGGTCCGACATCTGCAACATCCAGCTCATTTAGTCTTGCAATACAATACTGGACCAGCCGGGGGATTGCTGTTATGGATATCAATTACGGTGGCAGCAGCGGATACGGCCGCGAATATCGCAATCGTCTGTACAACAGCTGGGGTATTGTGGATGTAGCAGATTGTGTAAACGGCGCAAATTATCTGGTTGCCCGCGGCGATGTCGACGCCAGTCGTCTGGCCATCCGTGGCGGCAGTGCGGGTGGCTATACTACTCTGGCCGCGCTGACCTTTGCAGACACATTCAGCGCGGGTGCCAGTTACTATGGTGTCAGCGATCTTGAGGCATTGGCCAGCGACACACACAAATTCGAGTCACGTTATCTGGACAGGCTGGTTGGTCCCTACCCGGAACGTCTGGATATATACAAGGCTCGTTCACCTATTTACCATATTGAACAATTGTCCTGCCCGGTCATTTTCTTTCAGGGACTCGAAGACAAAGTAGTCCCGCCAAATCAGGCAGAACGAATGGTAGACGCCCTGCATGCGAAGAAATTACCGGTTGCCTATGTTCCGTTTGCAGGTGAGCAACACGGATTCAGGGTCGCCGCGAACATTAAGCGTGCACTGGATGCCGAATTGTATTTCTATGCTCGCATTTTTTCTTTCGAACTGGCCGATCCCGTCGAGCCGGTCGAGATCCGGAATCTTTGATACAGCGCGGAAAGATCTGACCCATGTCCACCCTGATTCAATGCAAAAAAGTTTCGCACGCAGCCGGTACCAAACCACTGTTCAGCGACATTGACCTGACGATTACAGCAACGGCCGGTAAGCCGTTCCGCGCCGGTCTGGTTGGGCACAACGGGTCGGGGAAATCCACGCTGATCGCACTGCTGAACAGATCACAAACTCCGGATTCAGGAGAGTTTCTGTTCAACAGGGCACTACACCTGGAAACAGTGGAGCAATTCATTGATCCTGCACTGAACGAGATGAATCTGGCAGATGCGGTCATTGCAAAGCTACCAAAATCCGAGCAGGCATTCAGCGAGTACAAGACATCCAGACTGTTACAACAATTGGCCTTCTCCGAAACCGAGTTTACACATAAAGTGGCCGATCTCAGTGGCGGGCAGCAAAATCGACTGATGTTTGCGCGGGCCATCATCAACGAACCCAACCTGATCCTGTTTGACGAGCCGACCAATCATCTCGACATCAACACCATTCTGATATTTGAGAATTACCTCAAACACCGCCTGAATGCCGGCTTTATCGTAATCTCCCATGATCGGGAGTTTCTGGATTCTGTCACCACACAGACACTCTTTCTAAGAGATCAACGCCTCTATCGGATTGATCTTCCCTTTACCCTGGCAACGGAAAAGTTAGCCCAACAGGACGAAGCGGCTGCGGCCAGAAGAGCAGTAGAAGAAAAAGACATCAAGCGCCTGAAGGCAAGTGCGAAACAAATCGCCACCTGGGGCAAGGTGTACGACAACGAGAAACTGGCGCGCAAGGCCAAGTCAATGGAAAAGCGCATCGTTAAGCTTGAACAGGAAAAAACCTTCGTTTCCAAAGGTTCAAACCTGAAACTGGCTCTGGATATGTCACGCAGCAAAGCGAATCGGATGATTCAGATGGAGCATGCTGATATTGCACCCCCGGGTGATAGTGCGGGCGTGCTGTTTCACATCGAAGATTTCTTTATTCGTCCCGGTGAGAGAGTAGCCCTGCTGGGATCAAACGGGAGTGGCAAAACCACCTTCATCAAGATCATCATGCAGGAGTACTACCAGAGAGACAGCATCAATAACTCCGGGGCAATCAAGTTTAATCCCCAGTGTCAGATTGGTTATTACGACCAGGAACTGGAAAACCTTGACAACAAGGTCAGCCTGTTACAAACGTTACGCAATAATTGCGATAGCACCGAGAACATTTACCGCAATTCACTCATCCAGAGTGGTTTCCCCTACCAGGACCTGGATAAAAAGGTTGGCGTGTTAAGCGGCGGCGAAAAAGCACGCCTGATGTTTCTGGTCATCAAATTGAATCTGCCGAATTTCCTCATTCTGGATGAACCAACCAATCATATTGATATTCAG
>CAZNFE010000365.1:0-3486 GCA_964571945.1 uncultured Pseudomonadales bacterium | reverse complement strand
GGGTTACAGGTTCGATTCCTGTCGGGCGTGCCACATTCGCAGGGAGTGACCGAAGGAATTTGCACATAAGCAAATGCAGTGGTGGACGTAGCTCAGTTGGTAGAGCTCTGGATTGTGATTCCAGCGGTCGTGGGTTCAAACCCCATCGTCCACCCCAATTTGCCAACTTTTCTGCACATAAATTTTTCATAGAGAAAGACCAGTGTATTGAGCGCTGTCTTCCGTGTGTTTGAAACAAATGTTATGTGTAAAAAGCATGAGGAATCCAGATGAGTGCATTCGTAATCGTAGACACTAAGATCAAACATGCTGAAGCCTACGAAGAATATAAGAAACTTGCCAGGCCGATTGCTGAAAAATATGGCGGGATCTATCGAACCAGAGGAGGCGACATAGAGATACTTGAATCAGATCTTTGGTCCCCGACTAGAATAGTGATAGTTGAATTTCCTGACATCGCAAGCGCAAAACAGTTTGCACATTCAGACGAATATGCCCCAGTGAAGGCGATTCGACATGCAAACGCAGATTGCACACTTATCATCGTAGATGGCATGTGAATGCTGCAGATTATACATAACTAGCGCATGCAGTAGCATTCGGCATAGTCATGCCGCTTCTGCCAGTCGCAGATGCTGGTGTTATGCAACCTGGACTATCAAATGATCCGACGAGACGCTCTTAAAACCGCCGCTATTTTTCTATTTGTTCTGTTGATGCTTGGATCTTTGTTCCTGGCATATCAACGGGAAGGATTGCTGCCGTGGATTAGTGTGTTGCTCAGTGGCGTTGGCCTTGCATTGATGACAGTTCTCACTGGCAGACGGTCTCTGTATTGCTTCGTTCTTGTTTCAGGTTTGGTGGGTTCTGGTTGGGCTGGTATTACCTACTACGTTTACTCCACATGGGAATCAGGCGAGGTTGTGGAGATACAGCTTCAAAACGACGTGATTTTCAGAACCTGGGTGGTAGAGAGTGGCGGGCAGGAGATCGTAATCTACGATTGCCCCCCTGTATATCAGGATATAGTTGAAGCGAGCAATTCAGCTTCACTTCACCGGGGAAATGAGCGGTACGGGGCTGATCTGCGTGCAGTACCAGTAAAGCTTGATTCGGAAGAATTAAGCAACATCTACGCGCTGTATGAAGAAAAGTACGCTGACCAGAGCAGAGCAACGGAAATGTACTATTTATTCATAGGACCACGAAGAGGTAGTCAAATCTATGTCTTGTACCTCACGAGAAGAGATGCATAATTCACCTGCCATTGATGCAGGTGTCCGGCAGAAAATGGGGTTATGTTGGTGAATCAAAGCATCGAGAGATATGTGATCGATCCCCGGGATTATCGGAAAGATCGCATGACTATCGGACTTCTCATACCGTTCTGTCTAATATGGATATCCCTGACAGCGTTTATGACAGTTGCAGCCCTCACGGAACCATCCTCTTTCTTTTTCATTTGGCTGATTTTTGGCTATATGGGCACATTGCTTATTCCATATATGCTAGTGACCAGGAACCGGAAGCACATCCTTGAGGTAGAAGGGGAATCACTTGTCGTATATGGAACCGGGTTTTTGCCTGGATCCAGAGTGGACATCAGAAAACAAGATTTCAATGCTCTGACGCTTGAGCATTATGATGATGGATTTGACAGGGACTCGATCTTATACACTTAATCTGTTCCAAAAGCCCGGAATAAGTCCCAAGAGAATCATGCTGGCATCTTTCGTCCACGCAAAGGAGAAGGGTATTCTACTGGAAGAAATAAGAGTATTCCTTCACAGTCATGGGTTTGTGTTTGAGGTCAAAAACGAGATGGCAACCGACACAAATACCGAACAGGGCTCCTCAGCAAACGGGGACAAGCAGCACCGCTGAACGGACGTTGGTAACGGGGTGCGAGGCAAGGCGCATATCCCGGGTGCAGCCGTCAAGGTTTCGTCTGATAGGCCAAGATCATGGGCTTGAGTATTACCAGGTTCATCTCTATAATCCGCGCCCTTGTGAACGGTAGTATAGTCGCTGCGAGTTGTATATATTTCTGTGCTATATGTTTCACGAGATTTGATGGAAACCCTTAAAATAAGGACTATAGCTTCCAGCTCGTGAATTCGGCAGTACCGGGTACAGGCTCTATCTGCCAGCCCGGTTTTTTACCAGTTTCCATGACATGAGCCCAGGCTGTAGCCCGGAGAAACTGTGCTAAAATATCGATGAGCGAAAGTGGCGGAATTGGTAGACGCGCTAGATTTAGGATCTAGTATCGAAAGATGTGAGAGTTCGAGTCTCTCCTTTCGCACCAGATGTATCAGCGGCACAAATAGACTATTTTGATCATTGAAAACCGTTTAATGTTTATGGCGAGAGCCTTATTTTACATGAGGAAAACCCATGCAAGTATCTGTTGAGACCACATCGGGCCTCGAACGTCGCATGAAAGTTGTTGTTCCGTCTGATCTTGTTGAGGACAAGATTCAGAATAAGCTCAAACAAGCGGCATCATCGGCGAGTATCAAGGGTTTCAGGCCCGGCAAGGTACCAATGCGGGAGATCAAGCGACGCTTCGGCAAAGGTATTCGGCAGGAAGTCTCTGGCGAGTTGATACAGGAAAAATATTTCGAAGCGGTGCAACAGGAGTCACTCAGTCCGGCCGGTATGCCAAACATTGAGGATATGACCAGCGAGAGTGGCAAGGATCTGGAATTTGTTGCGGTCTTTGAAATTTATCCGGACATTACGCTGGCCGATTTCACAGAACTCAGTGTTGAGAAAAAAGTGGCTGCGGTGACGGATGCCGACCTCGAAAATACCATTGAAATGATACGCAAGCAGAAAATGCAGTATGAAGAGGTTAAGCGCAAAGCCAGGTTGGAAGATAAACTGCAGCTCGATTACGAGGGGTTTGTTGATGGCGAGCCGTTTGCAGGTGGCAAAGGGGAAGGAGTTGATCTGATTCTCGGCTCAAACACCATGATACCGGGGTTCGAAGATGGCCTGAAAGGAACTGTAGCAGGTGCAGAGCGGGAGCTGAATCTGACCTTTCCAGAGACTTATCACGTTAAGGAACTGGCTGATAAAGCAGTGGCATTCAAGGTGAAAGTCAATACGGTGTCGAAACCGGTTCTTCCGGAGCTGGACGATGAATTATTTGCTGGCTTCGGCATGGAGGAAGGAGGGCTGGAGGAATTCCGAACTGAGATAAAAAGCAATATGGAGCGAGAGCTGAATCAGGCAATCAAGAACAGCCTGAAATCTTCGGTAATGGATGCACTATTGGGTACTTTTGACGTGGATCTTCCCAGGGCGCTGGTTGATATGGAAATTGACAGAATGCGTCAGGAAGCGGTACAACAATTCGGCGGGCAGAACGCGGCCAACATCGATCCATCCATTCTACCGGCAGAGATGTTTAACGCCCAGGCGGAAAAAAGTGTATCGCTCGGTCTGTTAGTAAATGAGATACTGCAACAGGAATCGATT